>NZ_JALEKL010000001.1 GCF_022768985.1 Methanosphaera sp.
ATAAATTTATTAATCATTTATGATTGATTTCTTTAATCTCCTCTCTTTTTTTATAGAACATGTCAGTTTATTTTTATAAACACAATATATTTTATTTTTTAAATAACGATTATTTTTAGTTATTTTAGTTTTTTAATGATGTAATTTAAATTTTATGAATGATATAAATAATAATTAGATATAAGGATGTGAATTTTTTTATGAAAATTTTAGAAGACGGAATTTGTTCAATTAAAAGTATTAAAGTAAGTGGATACCGTGAAGGTAAATACGGTGTAATGGTAATTTATCATGAAAATTCCACAGCAGCAGCAGTTTATACAAAAAATAAAGTATATGCTGCACCTATCGATGTTACACGAAAACATATTGCAGATGGAAATATCTCAGCAATTATTGTAAATAGTGGAAATGCAAACTGTTACACAAAAGAGCAAGGTATTGAAAATGCAAATAAGATGGCAAAAATTGCAGCAGACTATCTTGACATAAAAGTTGAAGATGTTGCTGTTGCATCAACTGGTGTTATTGGACGTCAAATGCCAATGGATATACTAGAGCCTATTGCAATAAAGTCACTTGAAAGTCTTGACAACAATCGTGAAGTTGCAAATAATGCAGCTGATGCTATTCTTACAACAGATACAGTACGTAAAGAATGTGCAGTAGAAGGTCAACTTGAAGATGGTACTAAATTTAGGGTAGCAGGATTATGTAAAGGATCAGGAATGATAGCACCTAATATGGGTACAATGCTTGGATTTATAACAACAGACCTTGAAGTACCAAGAGATCAACTTGAAGCTATGCTACGTGAAAGTGTAAAACGTTCATTTAACATGGTAGTTGTAGATGGTGATCAAAGTACAAACGATACAGTAATATTAATGTCTACAAATGAAGTTAAAGGAGAAGTTGATGATAACTTTAAAGAAGCACTAGACTATGTATGTCAAAGTCTTGCAAAACAAATTGCAAAAGATGGAGAAGGTGCAAAACACTTCCTTGAAGTTGAATGTAGTGGAGCAAGAAGTGAAGATGATGCAATTACAGTAGCACGTAGTGTAGTATCATCAAGTCTTGTAAAATCAGCAATCTTTGGTGCAGATCCAAACTGGGGTCGTATCATTACAGCAATGGGATATTCAGGAGTAGATTTTGACCCTGATGAGGTAAGTATTTCACTAATAGCAGGTGAAAATAAGGCTACAATTGTAGATTGTGGAGTTGTAATGACATATGAAGATCCTGCAATTCTTGAAAATGCTGAGGCAATAATGAAAAATAAGGACATCCGAATAAATGTAAGTCTTAATGATGGAGATAGCACAGCTGTTGCTTATGGATGTGACCTAACATATGATTATGTTAAAATAAATGCTGAATATACAACATAAAATAGATATACTAAGATTTTAAAATATAGATAAATGGAAATGATTTATAATGGTAGATGAAGAACAAATAAATATTACAGATGTTTTAATAGAAGCATTACCATACATTAAGAAGTTTCATGACAAGAAGATCATGATTAAGTATGGTGGACATGCAATGATTGATGAAAATGCTATGAGTTCAACAGCAAGAGACACAGTACTTCTCAAATACGTTGGAATGCAACCTCTTGTTGTTCATGGTGGAGGACCTGAAATTTCAAGATCAATGGATAAAGTAGGAAAAGAACCTAAATTTATCAATGGTCTAAGAGTTACAGATGCAGAAACCATGGATATTATTAAAATGGTACTTGTAGGAAAAATCAACACAGAAATCATGTCAAAAATATGTCTCCATGGTGGTAAAAGTCTTGGTATAACAGGTAAGGATTCATTCCTTGTTGAATCATCCAAGAAAGAACCAACAAAAGTTAAACATGACAATGGTGAAGTACTAGAAGTAGACCTTGGATATGTAGGAAAAATTGATAAAATTAACACAAAACTTGTTGATGATCTAACATCAAATGACTACATCCCTGTAATATCACCTATTGGTATTGATAAGGAAGGTAATTCACTTAACTTAAATGCTGATACTGTTGCAGGTTCAATTGCATCAGCTATAGATGCAGAAAAACTCATAATTCTCACTGATGTTCCAGGACTTCTTGCAGATCCTGATGATCCTGAAAGTCTTATACGTCGTATAAGAACAGATGAACTTCGTGAACTAATAAAAGATGGTACAATTGCAGGTGGTATGATTCCAAAAATTGAAACATGTATTAATGCTGTTGAAAACGGTGTAAAAACAGCACATATTCTTGATGGAAGACTTAACCATTCAATACTTCTTGAAATCTTCACAAAACATGGAATTGGAACAATGGTACGAGAATAAAAAGGGGGGGATAAATTTACATCCTTTTTTTTACTTTCTTCTCTTTTTTTAGATACTTACCTTTTTTTATGAAATACACACACTTTTTTTTATATAATTAAATAATTTTATTTTAATGGGAGCTAATTTATGAAATCTGTCAAATTAAATGACTATGAAATTGAAAGATTTAACACACTTACAAAACATCTAAATCATCAAAAACCACACCAATATGAAGCAGTACGTATAAATGATGAAGGAATAGTACTAATACTGTATAATTCAGCAAAGCTAGTATATAATGAAAATAAAAAAACACTCGATATACTTAGTCTTATTTTAAATGAAAGACGCTACCTATGTAGTGATCCAAAAGTAACCACACCTAAAAATAAAACAAGCACACAAGATAATAAACTTAACATAGAAAACTACTCAAATACAATAGGATCTGATGAAACAGGAAAAGGTGAATGGTATGGACCACTAGTTGTATGTGCTACCTCTACATCAAATCATGAAAATATACAACTTAGAAAAATTGGTGTAAAAGACAGCAAAAAACTATCAAAAAATCAGATATTTACACTCTATCATGAAATTGAAAAAATAGGCATAAACTATGAACTAATAGCACTAAAGCCCTTCAGCTACAACAAGTTATATAATAAATTTAAATCCGAGGGAAAAAACCTTAATCATATGCTTGCACATATTCACTCAAAATGTATAACACAACTACTAGCTAAAATGGAAAATACAGACAACACACTAGTTATTGTTGATAAATTTGACTACAAAAAGATGAATGACTATCTTAATGTAGATGATAAAATAAATGTAGTGCAACAATCAAATGCTGAAAGATACACACCAGTTGCAGCTGCAAGTATAATTGCAAAATATCATTATGAGAAAATTTTAAAACAATTAGATGAAAGATATAATATTAACATAAAAAAACAACAACCTAAAGATATAAATAAGGAAATATTAGATAAAGTAGCAAAGACACATTTTAAAAACGTTGCAAAATATCTATAAATATGGGAATTTTATGTAATAAATTTAAATAGAAAAAAAACTATAAGTGGAGAATTAATAATTATGAGTAAAATTGATGTAGCAATCATAGGAGCAAGTGGATATACAGGTGGAGAACTAATGAGACTACTCATCAACCACCCAAAAGTAAACATAAAATATGTTACAAGCCGTAAAAATGAAGGAGTAGATGTATCAGCACTACATCCAAACCTAGAAGATGTAGACCTACAATTTTCAAATCCAGAACCAACACAGGTAGATGCAGATGTAGTTTTCAGTGCACTTCCACATGGAGCATCAATGAAGCTTGTACCACAATTTTTAGATAATGGATCAAAAGTAATAGATCTAAGTGGAGATTTCAGATTTTCAGATCCAAAAGTATATGAAAAATGGTACAATATAGAACATATCCACCCAGAACTTGAAGCTGTATTTGGACTTCCAGAAATAAACCGTGAACTAATAAAAGATGCAGACTTAATTGCAAATCCTGGATGTTTCCCAACAGGTGCAATACTATCAAGTCTACCAATAGTAGAAAATGAATTAGTAGACAGAATTGTAATTGACAGTAAAACAGGAGTAAGTGGAGCAGGAGTAAATCCATCACAAACCACACACTATCCTGTATGTGCAGATAACATAAAACCATATGCTATTGCAAGTCACAGACACACACCAGAAATACGTGAACAACTTCATAACTTTGGAAGTGGAGATGTAAAAGTATCATTTACACCACACCTTGTACCTGTAACACGTGGAATACTAACAACAAATCACAGCTTCCTTAAAGATGATGTATCAGCAGAAGATGTATACAACTTATATGCTGAATACTATAAAGATGAACCATTCACACAAGTACTTAAAGATAATAAACTTCCACTACTTGCAAGTGTACGTGGATCAAACAACTGCCAAATAGGTGCAATAAGTGTTGATGATGTAGGACAACTTGTAGTAATAGCAGCAATAGATAACCTTGTAAAAGGAGCATCAGGACAGGCAATACAAAACATGAACATCATGTTTGGCTTTGATGAAAAAGATGGACTTAGAAATGCTGGACTATTCCCATAAATTAAATAAAAGTAGATATACTATAAATACTAACTATAATAATAATTAATGGGGAGATGAAATGTTATGACAGACTTAGTAGTTTATTATTCAAGAACACAACAAACAGAAATTGTAGCACAAACAATATCTGATGAACTTGGTGCAAAACTCATAGAAGTTAAAGATCAAAAAAATAGGGATGGATCTATAATGTATATGAAAGCAGCAGTAGATGCAATGAGAAATGCAGATACAGATATTAAATATGATGATGTAAATCTAGCAGACTACGAGACAATCTACATTGGAGGTCCTGTATGGGCATCAAAACCTACACCTGCTGTGCGAAAATTTATAGCAGAAAATGATTTTACAGATTGTAATGTTATAACATTTGCAACAATGATGTCAAGTGGAGATAAGCCAACACTTGATATTATGAATTCTGAAATTAAGGCAAAAGGTGGAAATATTCTCAGATCATTTGCTATTGCAACAAAAGATACTGATGTTAAAAAATTAACACTTGATGCACTAAGAAAATAAGTAAAAGGGGGATGTTATTGGTGTCTGAGGCTATAATTTATTATTCAAGAACTGGAAAAACACGATATGTTGCACGTCAAATAGCAAAAAAGGTAGGTGCTGATGAATTTGAGATAAATGATCTAACAATACGTTCAGGACTATCTGCATATATCAGCTTTGCATTTGATAAAATTGTACAAAATAGGACAAAGATTGAACCTGAAAGTGTTGATCTTACAGGTTATGATAAGATATATATTGGATCACCAGTATGGGGTGCTGATATTGCACCTGCAATCTATGAAATAATAGATAATACAGATTTTAAGGGTAAGGATGTTGTTGTATTTACAACATTTAAGAAATCTGGTGCTGAAAGATCACTGTCAATATTAACAAATCTTATACAACTTAAAGGTGCAAATGTTATTAAGGCATTTTCTATATCATCAGAAGATCTTGATGAATTTATGGAAAATACAAAAATTGCCGTATCAAAACTATAAAAAAATAAGTATAAAATTAAAAATAAAAAGAGAGTTGTAATAGGGAAGGAGAGGAAAAATAGAAAGACTTTATTGTTTTTTAAGTCTGTTTTTTACTTCATCCCATACAACTTGTTCTTCTCCACACCCTGTAACAATTACATATTCATATTCTGATTTTTTAATTAAATCTATAATTGCATCAACTCTTTTTTCAAAGTCATATTCAACAGATGTGAAATCACAATTAAGTCCAGTTTTTTCTATTTCATCATAGTATTTGCGTGCTGCATCAGTTGATACACGACCTGGCATTACACTAATATGTGTTGGTTTTGAATTTTTAATTACATGCATGTGATCTTTAAAGATTTCTTCTTCATTTTCATCTGCTGTTGTATAGATAAATTCAAAGTCATTACCATTTATGATTTGTTTCATAAAGTTTACATTTGCATTAAGTGCATCTCCATTGTCTCCCTGTCCAATTCCCACTTTTTTATTTGCAAGTTCCACTACTTCAAATCTTCCAGGAGGTAGGATACTGAAACTTAATGAATCAAAATAACTTTCAAGGTCATCTTTTAGTTGATCAACTCTGCTTGTAAATGCAGCATAGGCTGTTGTTGCTGCTAGTACATTGTATATATTGTATGTTCCAAAGAGTGGTAGTTTATATTCTACATCTACACTGATTTTATCATCAAGTGTTCTGTTATAAACTTCTCCTTCTATTTTTATGTTCATGTTTGTGGTTGTAATTTCAACACTTGTTACTTTTATGTCAGGTTCAACTCTTCTAAATCCACATTCACATGAGTATTTACCTCTTTGATTCATAAAGTTATGTGTATATGTTAAGGGTTTGTCACAATATGGACATGCTACATCACCAATTGATTCATCAGTTATGTTATCTACATCAAATCCATAATATATTACATGATTTTCATCTTTTTGTCTTTCACATCCAATATATGTTGTATTTGGATCATCAGCATTTGTAATAATAATGCCACCATGCATTCCCTCAGAGAGCATATTTTTAGCTTTCACATAGTCTTTAAATAACTTTTTAACACCAAGAACCTGTGTATGTTCACGTGAAATATTTGTATATATAACACCCATAGGTTTTACTTGACTTTGAACATTTTGTGGCTGTCCATGTTCAATATCACGTATACCATATTCAAATATTCCAATGTCAGATTTCTTAGCAAGTATAGCTGTAGTAAGTGCATAGATTGTATTGTTATCCACACTTTTTGTTATGTCATAGAATCTATTAAAAAGTTCAATAATCATGGTGGTAGTTGTTGTTTTACCATTTGTACCTGTAATAAGAATTGATCCATCCCTGATTTGATCTTTAATGAGCATGTTAAGATTTTCAACTCCCATATTTTTAAGGTATAAATACCCAGGATATGCTTTTCCACCTGTAGGCATAACTTTTAATACTAGATATGTTAATTTCCCAATTAACTTTGATATACTATATTTTAGATTTGCCAAACCATTAGTCCTCCTTTAAATTTGGTTTGCTTATTTTTTTTTGTGTTAAAATAAAAAAATTATATTATAATTATATCTATCTATTTTTATTAATATATGTAATCTAATCATTTATTATTTAAAAAATAGAGTTTTAAAAAGAATAATGGAAATCACATCAATTAAATGCGATTTTTCCATATGTAATTTTTCTCAAAGGTGGTTAGGTGATGATCCAATTGATAACATCATCTGGTGAATCTGTTACTATTTCAACTTCAATATCTCCAAGTACAGAGAGATCCTCATCTGACATATTAAAATGATTATTATATGCTGATTGTTTATTTATATAAAACTTAATTGTATCATCATTGGTATTGGATCTTAATATAAGACGTGCAAGATCTACTGAATCTGTTGATTTGATAAGCTCAGATATTCTAGTAAGTAGTGTTATATCACCACATGCACATAGTATATCATCGTTTAACTTGTTTATTTCCAGGTCGTCTTGGCTCATATTTCTTATACTGCTTTCTACCTTTTTTTGGCTTTCTGTTTTGTTTAGCTTTGCCCTTAGGCTTACCTTTGCCTTTAGGCTTGATTTTTCGTTGTTGTTGATTTTTAGGTTTGATTTCATTTACAATCAGTGCTCTCACATTATTTTTAAATACTTGTATTGGTCCTTCATTTATAAGCATGTAATCGGCAAGTGCAATAACTTCACCAATTCCAAATTTAAGTTCACGTCTGTCTCTTTCAAGGAAGTCTTTATATTCTGCTGAATCATCACTTCTTTTACGACGTTTTAGTCTGTTAAATCTTGCCTCTGGATTTGAATGTATAGCTATTACTTTGAAGTTTTTAAAGAATTTCTTAAAATACTTAACTTCCTGTGGACTTCTAATTCCTTCTATCATATAGACGTCTTGTTCTATCTTTTTATACTTTCTTGGAGCTTTGTTTTTATTTTTATTATGGATCTTTTTAACCTGTGTTTTCTTACGATATCTACTGTTTTTTGCATGGGTTTGTATATGTTTAACACACCTGTCTGCTACAACATTATTTCCATACTTTTTTCGTAAATTCACAGCAGCAGTTCCAGGTGAACAATTTCTTAGCTCAGCTTCTTTACGTATTACATCACCCATACTTATTGTATAGATATTTTCTTTTTTTGCTATACGTGAGATTATACTCTTTCCTGAACCTGGCAAGCCTGTTATTCCATATACCTTCACTTAATAAACTCTCCCATCTAGTTAAATCTTGTAATTATATCATCTATTGCATTTTTAAGGTTATCTTTGTTGTTAAATGAATCAATTTTCATCTGTAGTTCTTCTTTATCCATATCCATGTATTTTTCAACTGCACTTATTAGTTGTGGCATTACACGTACAATGTTATCTACAATTGTTACTGTTGATGTTTGTGCAGTTCTTGAAAGTGGGTTAAGATCAACACTTATTGTTGTTTTATGATTGTTAATTGTTAATTTTTCTGCACGATCTCCATCTTCAAGTGGTATAAATATAACATCTGCCTTACTTATTCCATCAATACTTACAGGTGATCTTGGACCATTAAGATCTGGAGTATCAATAAATTCATCATCATTTGTTCCAAGAATCTTTTTAACACCAAGATCTTCATAAACTTTTGAGATGTTTGCTACTCTTTCATCAGTTCTGTAATAGAGGTTAATTTCAACAGGTATGTCAAGTAGATTTGCAAGTTTTGCAACATCCTCTGCAACAAGTGCTGTTGTATTACCATTAACAGATAGTACAGCATTCTCAGCACACAATAGGTAGCATGCAGCTGCATCTATTGTATTTTTTGAATTTTCTGTGGTTTTCTCACCTATTAGGTAGTCAAATGTTTCACCACGTCCATGTGCTATCATACCTGAATCTGCAAGTATTCCATTTTTATGTGCGTCTACTATTTTTTCACGATAAACTAATGATTTGTATCTTGGATGATCTTTATTTAACATATATTATAAAATAAGTTTTTTTTAATATTTAGAATTTACTTTAAATTTAATATTTTTAGAGAAATTTTAGTAATAAAAAGAGATATTTAATTTTAAAAAAATAAAATAAGAAAAGGTGGTGATGTGAAAAGATTGAAAGATCAATATCTAGAATCTTTTATTTTTCTTTCTTTCTTTTTCTGCTTCTTCTCTTGCAATGGTTTTTCTACCTTTTTTCTTATTTTTCTTAGGTTTATTTTCTTTATCTGTATTTCCTGTTGCTGACATTGCAGCCATTTCACTTTTTGGTGATTTTACAAGGAATGTTTCCATGTAATCTGCAAATACAGGTCTTGTAATAAAGATACCTACAAGTACACCAACTACTGTTGTTACAGCGAAACCTGTTAACATACCAATACCTGTTGCACCTCTTGAAAATCCAATATATGCAAGTGGAAGCATAGCAGCTACAAGAGTTCCAGCTGATGCATATACAATGAAGAATGCATGCTTAATTCTTGTTTTAACTATGTTTTTACGATTACTTCTATCTGCTCTTGCAAGTACTTCATCTGTCATTACAATTTGGTCGTCTACTCCTGTACCAATCGATGCAATGATACCGGCAATTGCAGCTAAATCCAGGTTCCAATGTGTTATTGATGCAAATCCAAGAACAATAATTACCTCAGATACGCTTGTAACAACGATTGGAATTACAAGATTTGGTGATTTATATTTTAGAGAAATTACAACTACAATAGCAGCAAGTGCAAGAAGACCTGCAATAATTGTACCAAGTTCAAATTGTGAACCAAGCTCTGCTGATACACTGTTTACTCCACTAATTTCAAGTTTTACAGGAAGTGCCCCTGATTCTAAAACTGTGTGTATATCTGTTGCTTTCTCTTGTGCTTTTTCTTTTGATTGTTCTCCACCTGAAACTTCAATATCTGTAGATGCTGCTCCATTTGCAAGTCCAGCATCAAGTTCTGGTGATGATATAAGTTCATCATCAAGGTACATTTCTACCTTTGCACCAGCTTGTCCTTGTGCAACTTGTGCAAATTTATTTGCTGCATCAACATTTACACTAAATGGTACAGACCATCTGTTACCTTTAACTTCAGCAGATGATACTGTTTGAATATCAGCACCTGTAAGTGCTGTTTGTCCATTTATTTTTGCTTCAAATTTACCAGGTGTACTTATGATGTTTTGTACTTCCTCGGGCTTGACCCCTGCTATTTCCACAATAACATCCTGATCTCCACTTTGACGTACTTTTACATCACTAATACCAAAGGCGTTAAGCCTTTTATCAAGAACTGATGTTACTGTTGTCATTGTGTCTTGATCTACTGGTTCTTGAAGGTGCAGTTGTATCATTGATCCTCCTGCAAGGTCAAGTCCTTCTTGTATTCCAAAGACTCCAACAGAAACTATACTTGCAATAAGTAGTACTGCAAGAAGTATTGTTCTTGGTTTTTTTAGAAATGCTTTAGTGGTCTGATTAATGTCTACCACCTCTGTGTTCTACGTGCCATTTTAATATACCGAAGTTCATAAGCCATGTGGATAATAAATCTGATACTAATCCAAGAATTAGTACAGCAGATATTTCTTCAAGAACTGATGCTGCAGGTATGAATAATTTAACAACAATAAACAATACAATCATTGAAATTAATGCTGTAATTGTAAGTGTTAAACCTGTCTTACATGCTCCTTCTGCACGTTCATCAAGTGTTCCTTCACGACGTTTTAGAAGACGTGTTGTTAGAAGAATATCTGTATCTACACCATACCCTATAAGCATTAAAAGAGCACCTACACTTGCAACAGAAATTGGTATACCAAATATTGACATACCTCCTACTGCAATTGAAAGGTTACATACAGCAGATAATATAATAGCTGCTGATGGTACAGGATCTCTAAATACGAAAAATACTGTTACTGCCATAAAGATAAATGCAAATGCTAATGCATAGATTATCTGTTCCATAGCAGCTGATGTAAGAAGAGCTCCTACACTTTTAAAACTCATTATTTTATATGAGCCTGCCATTTTATCTTCAAATGTTACCTGGTTGACGTCATCTGGAATTTCTACTGTTGCAGTTTTTCCACTTATTGATACATCAATATTACTTATTCCAAGTTTTGATTCAAGATCACTTGTTAAGGCTGCCTGTGATGTAGATTCATCTACTTCTAATGTTACTAATGTTCCTCCTTTAAGATCTACTCCTTCATTTAGTCCGAAAACTCCGATGTATAGGAGTGATAGAACCATTAGTATGATTGGAATTAATATCAGAGGCTTATGAGACTGGCGTGTTAGAAAGTTAATTATATCCACGTTTATGTCTCTCCTCATTTGATTTACAATATAATCCATCTATGGGTTTTAGTTTTTTTATGTTAAAATTAACTAAAGAAATTATCCAAAATAATGGATTAAAAGTATATATTAAGTTTTAGTTTTAAAAGTATATAAAAGTAAATAATATAAAAATAAAAGAGATTTAGATTTTAAAAAAAAGAAAGTTTGTGAGTTAAAAAAATAATAACTCATATATGTGTGTGGATAATTATATTTTTATCCAATGTTTAGTCCACCAAGTTGTATATTACTATTTAAGTTTATTTTGTTTTCACTATTGTCATAGTTAGGTGTTTTAAAGTCAAATACTTGATTAGTACTTTGTTTATTTGGTGTGTTCATATTAACTCCACCAAGATCAATATTTGAATGTATATTATAGTCTGCTTTTGTCTGGTTTATATTTAATCCACCAATACCAATTGTTGAATTTACATTAAGTGTACCTGGCATATTACCAATAATATTAACTCCACCAAGTGTAACCTGGCTGTTGATGTTATCTATTACTCCACCATTAAGATGTATGTCACATCCACCTAGTGTTATAGTTGAATTTAACTCGTTAATATGAGCATTTTTACTTACATCATAGCTAAGTCCACCAACATTACATTTAGCATTGATATTGTAGTGGTATTTGCTACTTAGTGTTATAATTTCATCCTTATTTGAGTTAACATCCATATTTAATTGGTCACCATTTATGTTATGTGTTACATTCATTGAATCATTACTGTTGTTTGTATTAGTCGTGTTTATACTATAGATTGTATCTGTATCTGCAAATTTTATTTGACATCCACCAACTTCTTGGTTAATATTTAAGTTAACTGTTGTTATTGGTGTTTCATTTGTAATATTGCCTGCATCTAATGTGTCAATTTTATATGTTGGCTTATCATCCATTACATTGTCATTTATCACATGATATGAACATAGACATATTGATGCTAAAATTACTAATATTACAACTATACCCATTTTTTTATCACTAACCATACTAGATCAACCCCATGATGATTATTGCAATTATTGCTAAAAATCCATTACAACATAAAAATGAGCGTACATATCCAATGTTATATATTGTATTTACAGCAGTTATTTGAATTACTAGCTTCCATAATGGAACAAATAGTAGTGCTACTAGAATTAGTGGCTTAAATGTTGATAGTGCAAGTGTAACTATTGTAACAAGATCAATAGCTGAGGTGTATGATATCATATTAAATGTTTGCATAAATCCACCTTTTGCACCAAATAGACGTGTAAATATCATTATAAATATGGTATTTGTAATGTTGCCAATTAATGTCATAATAATAAAAGCAATTGCAACAATTATTCCAAAGGATATACATTGTGTTATTAATCCTATTATTATACCTAATAAAATCTGAAAGACAACACTTATGGCTATTCCCATCTTGTCTTCATCTTGATTTTTAAGATAGAATAATTCATCAGGTGATGTAATAACTCGTCCAGTTGTTGTGAATAATTCCATAATTTTTGATTTCATAATAATATTATATATGGCTAGTAGGTAGTATATAATCTTTATTTAGGGAGCTTTGCTAAATCATAATATTCATTATTAAATAAGTGAATGTAATGTTTAAATTATTAGTTTAATTAAAGCTAGATTTAATATTCATGTATTTATTTTAGAAATAGTTTTATGAAAAGTAAAAAATGGTGGGGAAGAAATAAATTGAATTTCTTATAATCTTTTTAAGAATTCAACAATAAGTTTTACAGTATCTTCAACATCTTTCATATTTACAACACTTGTAGGTGTGTGTATGTATCTTGATGCACTTGAAAGTGTAGCTGTTGCAATACCTTCACGTGTAAGATGGATTGCTGTAGCATCTGTTGTACCACCATCTCCAACTTCAACTTGGTATTCAATATCTGCTGCTTCTGCTGCTTCAATTAATAATTTTTTCATCATAGGATGTGTTATAAGTCCACGACCACTAGCATCAGCAAGTGATATTACAGGTCCTTTACCAGCTTTTACAGATGCATCTTCAGGTTTTACACCAGGATGATCTCCTGAAATTGTAACATCAAGAGCAATTGCCATGTCAGGATTTAATTTAAATGCTGATGTTTTAGCACCTTTAAGACCTACTTCTTCTTGTACTGTACCTACACCATATACTGTTGCATCAACATCATCAAGCTGTTTCATAACTTCAACCATTACAGCACAGCCTACTCTGTTATCTAATGCTTTACCCATTACAAGATCATTAAGACATTCTCTGAATTCTGTATGGAATACAATAGCATCACCTACAGATACAAGTTCTTCTGCTTGTTCTTTTGAATTTGCACCGATGTCTATGAACATATTCTGGTATGGGATGATTTTTTTAGCTTCTTCTGCTGATGTAATGTGAGGAGGTTTTGATCCAATAACTCCTGGAACTTCTCCATCTTCTGTTTGTATGTATACTTGTTGGTTAAGAAGCATTTGATCGTTAATTCCACCGATTTTTACAAATCTGATAAATCCTTCATCATCAATGTAGCTTACCATAAGACCAATTTCATCCATGTGTGATGCAAGCATTACTGAAGGTTTTCCTTCTACACCTTTGTGTGTTGTAATTACATTTCCCATGATGTCTGTTTCCATTGAGTCAACTTTACCATCAAGTTCATCTTTGATTATTTCACGTACATTTTCTTCAAATCCAGAAATTCCACATGATTCTGATAATTTTTTAAGTAATTCTTTCATCTAAATATACCTCTATTGTATTTTTTTTTATATTAATTGAAAAATTCTTATATTTATATAATTTCTAAAGTAAATCAATTTTATTTGCTTTATATTAAATAATATAGTTACTTTTTAATATTAATGTATGTTATATTTTTCATTATTTTATATAATAAAATACTAATAGTATATTTAATATAGATAATTAATGAATAAATTTTTTAAAAATTAAATTAATTTTTTTTTTAGGAAAAAGGAGTTTATCTAGTAAATTTTTAAAATAAATTTCTTTAAATAAATTAAGAGTGGATTAATAATATGGATGCATTAACAATAATAATAATGTTGATATTGTTCGTTATTGCTATGATATTTGTATTTTCAACAGCTCTTCTAACACCATATCTTGGTAAGAAAAATCTAATCTCTGTAATTCTACTAGGATTTATAGTAGGAGCAGTAGGTGGAGCCTTCCTGCTTTCACCAATTGTAGATGATATACCAGATTTTAGTCGTACAATAATAGAAGAAAATGTTGAAGGTACAGATGAAATTAGTATGGGCTTATCAACAAATAGAAATATAACTCAAACAATAGAAAATATATCATCAATTTCTGGTGTAAATAATGTAGCATATACAGGTATTGAAATACGAATGGATGAAGAATTTGATTCACCATCGTCTGAGTCACGTTTCCTCTCAGTTCTCCAAAATAGTAATGATGCAATCGATGAAGTTACAGATATGGGAGAAAACAACACATACTTTGTAAAAATAAAAGAAAATGGTGACCCACAATCAGTACTAAATAGTATCTATGCTGTATTTGGATCTGAAAACTATATTCATCTAAGATACACATCAATGGATGCAAATGCAACAGTTGATGCAAATAATGTTACAAAGATAATGAATGCAATAACAGATAATGGTGTTATAATACACAATGTAACAGGACCTACAGAAGATCAAGTTAAAGTTGTAAATGACATCATACCAAACCAGACAGATGTTGTAATAATTGCAGCAGTTCTTGGAGTTATAGTTGCAATTGTAGGATTCTTTATAGATTCACTATTTTCAATGTTTAAAAAATCTAAAAAATCTAAAGAATCAACACGTGAACAAATTAAAAGAAAATCAGTACCAGCATCACAAAGACGTAAATTCAGTACACAGAAAAATCAGCCATCACGTGATTCAATAGATATATTTAATGATGAATCATTTGAAAATAGTAAAAAACAAAATCTAGGATCAAATAGAAACTTCAAACAATTAACAGATGAAGATCTTAAAGAAAGACAAAAACAAAAAGATGATGGTGAAGAACCAAAATCTAAAAAGTCAATAAAAATGCCTAAATTAAGATCAAAATCTGAACCAAAAAGAAGAAAAGTGGATGAAACAAAAGGAGCACCTAAACGTAAAGCTCCAAAATTCAGACCAAAACAGAGGAAATAAAACACCTTTGATAATAAGGGATATTAATCCACTTTCTTAATTTTTTTTATTCTTTTTTTTCAATAATTCTTTTTATTTATATTAATTACACAACACCTCTTTTTAGAATACTTATCAAAAAAAAACCTTATTTTTTCAATTAATATAATTTTTTATAAAATAAAAATCATAAATTAATAATGAACTTTTATATAATGGGGAAATAAGATAATATGAAATCAGTTATACTATATTCAGGTGGAAAAGACAGTACAATGGCACTATATCATGCACAACAAAATGGTGATGAAATATATGCACTACTAACAATGGTATCAAGAAATGATCAATCATACATGTTTCATGTACCAGCAATAGATATGGTAGACTACACAGCAGCAGCAATGGAATTACCAGTAATAGAAGTTGCAACAGATGGAGTAAAAGAAGAAGAACTAGATGACCTTGAAAAAACACTAACACGCCTAAAAGATAAAGGAGTTGAATGTGTATATTCAGGAGCAATAGAATCAGTATATCAGAAGTCAAGAATAGACAATATCTGTGAAAAACTAGGACTTAAATCAGTAGCACCACTATGGCATCAAGATCCACTAGAATATATGAATGAAATAATTGACCTAGGCTTTGATGTAATACTAACAGCAGTAGCAGCATATGGACTAGATGAAAAATGGCTAGGACGAAAAATAACAAAACAAGCACTAGATGAACTAGTAGAACTAAATAAGAAATATGGAATCCACATAGCATTTGAAGGTGGAGAAGCAGAAACACTAGTATTAGACGGGCCAATGTATGACAGACGGGTTGTAATTGATGATGCTCAAAAAGAGTTTGGATATGACAGTGGACTATATCTTATAAAAGATGTGCATCTTGAAGAAAAATATGACTACAGTCTAGATGAAGAAGGAGAAGATAATTAGAATCATTAATATCTAAACTTCTTCATTTAAATACTCTTTTTTTTATATAATATTTTTTTTAGTAATATGAATGTGCATATGAATAAATACCCATTTCAAGACGGAAATATGGTATTAATAAATAAATTAATACTGCAATTACAATAACTAAAATAATTACAACAAAAATTAAAAGTTGAACTCTTGATTCTAATTTTTCATGTTCATCAATGAGAACTTCAAATTTCTCTTCATTTGTTAAACTATCATCTCTAAGTTTATTTCTAACTTTTACAGGAGTATTATTTCCATTTTGATTAGTATTATTTACTTGTTTATTGTTTCTTTTAGAATTATTATTTCCATCAGGATTTTTATTGTTTTTAGTTTGGTTGTTATTTCCATTAGGAATGTTATTGTTTCTTTGAGGGTTATTATTTTCATTAGAATTATTATTAGAATTTACATTTTCTTTATTTGGTGGTGGATTTTCTCCAAAATAGTGGATATCTGATTCTTTTTCATCAACCATTACTAATTTCTCCTTATTTTTTGAGTTAATTAATTGATAGTTTTATATGATATTTCTAATAAAATAGGATGTTAATTTTAAAATAAGTTAAAAAAAAGTAAGTATTTATTTTAGATTATATTTTATTTTTTTTTTTTCATATTGAGTATACAAATATAAATAATGGTATTCCCAGTACTATTATTGTTATTATACATGATATTATCATTAGCTTATATGGTGGTATTGATGCAAGTTTTTCTTTTATATTTAACATAACATATCACCTTTTTAAAAGTGGGTGGTGAAGGGGGAGGTAAATTAAATTATTGCATTAGTTTTAATGCTATTTCTTGTGCTTGTTTTAGTACATCATCTGCATTTCCACTATTTGGCTTACCTTCTCCTGCTGATAGTACTGCTTCAAGTTTAAATCCTATTGATTCAAAGAGTTTTGCTCTTTTATTGATATATTCATCGTAGTATCCGCTTGTTGCACCGTATGTGAAGATTACTGCTGCTTTCTTATTGCCTGTAAGCATGTTTGGTGTGGATTTTGTCATGGAGTAGAATCTGTCCATGAAGATATGACCTTGTGCATTTATTTCTCCAAAGTAGTTTGGTGCAGCAAAGATAATTGCATCAGCATCATTATCGAATTGATCCATTATCATTCTGAAATCATCTTTAATTACACATTTTGATGGTTTTTCAGGATTTCTGCATCCTCCACAACCCTGACATCCTTTTATATTTAAATCATCAACATAGTATACTGTGTTTTGTCCACCATTTTCTTTGATTGTTTTTGTCATTGTTTCGACTATTTTTGAGCAATTCCCATTTTTTCTTGGACTTGCAATTATACTTATTGCTTTCATTTTAATTTTCTCACTCCTAAAAAATTCTTCTATTATAATCTTATTTTCTGATTTTATATAATTACTACAAATAAAATATGTTTTAAAAAAATATTAATTTCATAATAAATTATTCTTTAATTACATATATCTTTATTAAAAATAATATTTAATAATATTATCTAGCTATTAACAATGAAAAAAAGGAGGATATGATAATGACAAAAGATTATGAAATACTGGATATTATGAGAAATGAAGATCATGTTGTTGTTGCAGAACTTATGGATGATGATATGAAACGTGATGTTCTAGCATATGAAATGAAACGTCTTGATGAGGTTGTTCCATTTCTAAATAAAGGTCTTCAAGAAGCACTAGATAAACAAGAGGCAATTGTAATAATTAAGGAATTTGACTATGAACCAGGAGATCAACTAACAGGTGAAAGTTCAGCATTAACACTAAGAACAGAAAGTGGTAAGATTATTGGTGAAATGGTATATGATGAAGATGAAATTGAATATCTCAAGGGAGATCCAACAGCATACTTTATATCAGATAACTTTGTAACATATTCAGATCCAACAGCAGTAGGTGAAAAACAGTTCTTTGTATTTGAAGGTGAAGATAGTAGCTTTATAACAGATAAAGATCTTGAAAGTACTGTTGAAAGTCTTATTGTTGGAGTTCCATCAACTGAAACTGACCATTATATCCGTGATAGATTCAATTTATCTAGTGAAAGAAAACTTGGAACACTTATCATAGGATTTACACCAAATTAGATAAAATAATACGAACTAAAATATATATCAAAATTAATGTGGTGATTATTTTATGGATATAATGCAATATACAGAAAATCTTACAGACATCTGTGGTGTTGCACATTTAATGGAGGATAAAGAAAGACTAATTGAGACATATGGAGATGACATATGTAAATATCCATATGCAATCGTTGTAGGACATCTCATGGATCATGATATAATAGAATCAATACCACTAAGTTATAATGATGATAAAATAGCACAGGATTATCTTGATGAATACTTTAATTCTCATCAAAGAGCTGCAAAAATAGCAGATAAAATTGCAGATTTTATAAAAAAACAAGGTTTTGATGCTATTGTACTTGATGTTAGTGGTGATTCTGATGAAGTTAACCTTAAGATGCCATTTAGTAATAAGGCAAGTGCAAATATTGCACATATTGGATGGCTTGGAAAAAATAATCTTATGATAACAAAAGAATTTGGTCCAAGACTTACATGGGTTACAATACTTACAAATGCAGATTTAAAAGATTACATCAAAGATGAACAAGATTCTCTCTGTGGTGATTGTAAGTTATGTGTTAATGCATGTCCTGGTAATGCAATATGTGATGATCAAGATCCTAGAAAATCATATGATCCAGTTGCATGTGGTGAGTACTTAAAGCAAAGACGTGATGATGGTCATCCTGTTGCATGTGGAATGTGTCTTTATATCTGTCCTTATGGAAATGAAAAAACAGCAAAACTACGCAGTAATGCTGAAAATTAACTTCTCCTCCACATCTTATACCCTTTATTTTAATTAATTTTTATGTAATGTATCATATATTGTATATGCAAGTTTTTCATTTATCTTATCAACTTTTAGTATTTCATCAGGCGTTGCATCTTTTATTGCATCAAGGCTTCCAAAATGTAGCATAAGTGCTTGTTTTCTTTTAGGTCCTACTCCTGGTATTTCATCAAGTTCTGATTTAAGAAAGGCATTTTTACGTAGTGTTCTATGATATGTTATTGCAAAGCGGTGTGATTCATCACGTACATACTGGAGAAGTCTTAGTGCTGATGATTTACGTGGAAGTATTATGGGATCACTACGTCCAGGGATATATACTTCTTCAAATTTCTTAGCAAGACCAAGTAGTGCTACATCTTTAATTTCTAGTTCATTAAATACTTCAACTGCCATTGCAAGTTGTCCTTTTCCACCATCAATTAACACTAAATCCGGCTTTATATCAAGTGATTCTGTGCTGTTTTCTTTAAGATTTTCATCTGTAACATAACTGTATCTGCGTGTTAGTACTTCTTTCATCATTGCAAAATCATTAGGTCCTAGTGTTTGCATCTTAAATTTACGATACATGCTCTTATTTGGCTTTCCATCTTCAAATACTACCATTGATGCAACAGCATGTATTCCTGATATATTTGATATATCAAATGCTTCAATCCTATATGGTAGTTTTTTAAGGTTAAGATATGCTTTAAGCATAAGAAGTGGGTTGTCTTCTTTTTTTGTATTTTCATTTAGGCTTATTTTTGCATTTTTCTTTGCAATATTTATTAGTTTCTGGTAGTGTTCATCTTCTGCTATTTTTATTTCAACATTTGATGTATGTTTCTGATTAAGCCATTCATTTATTACTTCCTGATCTTCAAATTTATGTTCTACTATTATCATATCAGCAATGGGTGCTGTGATGTAGTATTGTTTTATGAATTCTGTTAGTATTTGTTGATCAGTTAATCCATCTATTTGTTTTAGTGTTAGGTCATCTTTACGGCTGGTTTTTCCTCCACGTACTGATAGTATTACAACACTTGCCTGGTGTGTGTTATGTTCTATTGCTATAATATCCTGGTTTAAATCCTGTGTAATTTGAATATTTTGTTTTTCAAGTGTTACTTTTATTGTATCTATCTGATCACGAAGTATTGCAGCCTTTTCAAATTCCATATTCTTTGAACTTTCATGCATATCTGATTCTAATTTTTGAATAATTTCTACGTATTTTCCACCTAGAAGTTGTTTTGCATATTCAATATTTTCCATGTATTCATCATATGATATTGCATTAATACATGGTGCTGAACACTGCTTTATCTGGTAGTTAAGACATGGTCCATCCATGTGTTTGCATGTTCTAATTTGGAAGTTTTTATTTATAAAATCAATAAATTCACGTGCCTTTGTAGCATTAGGATATGGTCCAAAATATGATGCTTTATCATCATAGATACGACGTGTAAGAAAGATACGAGGATACTCTTCATTTGTTATCTTAATAAATGGATATTGTTTTCCATCTTTAAGTCTGATATTATAGTGTGGTGTATGTTTTTTAATAAGTGTAGCTTCAAGAATCAATGCCTCTTTTTCTGTATCTGTAAGAATATATTCAAGATATGAAAAGTGCTTCATTAAAATTCTAGTCTTTGGATGATCAAGTTTTTCTTCATCTTTAAAGTAGCTACGTACACGTTTTTTAAGATTTTTAGCCTTTCCAACATAGATAATTTCATCATCTTCATCATGCATTATATAAACACCAGGCTTTCCTGGAAGTAGGTTAGGATCTGTTATTTTCATTGTAAAATATTCACCACCAAAATCTAAATAGAATTTTATAAAAAAAAGAGTATAATTTCAAAAAAAGGTAAAATGTATGTGGAAGTTAAATCCACTACTGTGTTATTATTGTTACATTAATACAACGATTACATCTTGGACCGTCAACTTCAAGGAAAAATATTGACTGCCATATGCCAAGTGATAATTTTCCATCAACAATTGTGAGTGTTTGACTTTGACATCCAACTATCATACTCATAAGATGACTTTTTGCATTATTATCAATCATGTCATGTCTATAATTACCATCAGGTATGATATTTTTAATAAAGTTGATAAAATCATATTTAAGACCTTCTTCATCTTCATTAATTATAATATTTGATGTTGTATGTGTTGTTTGAATATTAATAAGGCCATTTTCAATATTATTTTCAGATATAATATCATCTATCATATCTGTAATATTTACAAGTTCAACAGAATCTTGTGTATCAATTGTTATTTTTTCATTAATTATCATAGCACATCTTTTTTTTAGAATTGTGATTCTATATCATCATAGTCCATGTTTCTTTCACAATATCTGCATTTTAGAAGTATTGGTTCTTTACTTTCAACATGGAATATGTTTTCAATAGGTTCATTTGAATTTGTAATACAGTTAGGATTACTGCATTTTACAACATCATGGATGTCATCATTAAGTTTAAGTTGTGATTTTTTAACAATTTCATAGTCACGTATAATATTAACTGTAGCTTTAGGTGCAAGAAGTACGAGTTTATCAACTTCTTCTTGTGATAATTCTCGTCCTTCAATTTTTATAATATCTTTACGTTCCATATCTGGTGATTCAACATTGATTGCTACCATTATTGATGTTTCATCATCAGGTAAGTTAAGCATACTTAGTATGTTAAGTGCACGATTTTTTTTAATATGATCAATTACTGTTCCATTTCTTATTGATTTTACTTTTAATTCTGTTTTAGACATAAAACAACCACCCTCTAATAATTATACTTTTTATTTTTATTGTTTTTTATTTTTCCATTTACGTGTTTTTATTGCTTGTGCTGAGTTAAAATCATTTATTTCATAGCTTGCAAGAAGTGATTTACCAAATGCTAGAAGTTCATCATCTTCATTTACAATTAATACTTCATCATTACGACGAATATCTTCATCACAACTTATTACAAACTTATTAAATACAGATTTTCCTTTAAGTGCATATTCTTCAACATCACGGGTTATTACAACACGTTTTTGTGGAGCATCAAGATATTCATGTAGTCTTATTGCACCAAGATCAGATAATATAAGGAATCCATCATTTGCACGCATATTTACAATGTTTTCATTACCTTCAAATACATGTCTGATTTTTCCAGTTTTACGACTTTTTTCAATCTTAATTTTGTCAGGATCACATCCAAAGAGTGCTTCACCACAACCTGATCCAAACTGGTAGTCTGCAATCTGTCGTAATCTATCAAAGTCACTTATTTTTGCATCTGCAAGTTGTAGTTCATCTTCAATTATTTCAAATCCATCAATTTCAAGATCAAATTTTTCAATGATCTTTTTATGTATTAATACATTTTCATATTTTGTGATGTAAGTTTCTATTGCATCTTTTATGAATTGTTTTGATGTTTCATCATGTATTGATGGTGATTCATTTTGTGCAAGTGGATAGAATTCATCAACACCAAGTGGTATGATTCCAAATGGAATATCTGCAACAACAACATCAGCACCTCTATAGTCTAGGACTTCCTTGTTATTTGTATAGTATGATGCAATTTTTTGTGTGTATTTTTTAATATATTCCTTGTTAAGATACTTGGTGTATGGTTTTCTTGTATGTGGAAGTATTATGAGATTTTCACTTTCTGGTTTTATATTTTCAAGTTGTTTTTTATGTCTTAGTACTTCAGGACGTGATAGTGATTCTTCTCCTGTATAGAAGAATGCTGATTTTTTACTGCTTGGATTTAGTTTTTCCATATCTTCCTGATACATTTTAAGTTGACGTAGTCCATCAAGTAGGAATGGATGTGCACGACATCTTAGCTCTACAAGTTTCATTAATTCTCCATCAACAATTGCCTGTCTTATACGTCTGATTTCTGCAAAACTTACACGTAGATTATGTTCTGCTATAAGTTTTGTACGTTCTTCCTGATCCATTGCACGTAGATCATCAGGTGTATATTCACTACATACACGACAGCTACATGGCATTTCTACTAGATCTTCAAGACGTAGTGTTCCATCAGGCATCATGAAACGATTCTTATTTGCATATAATACATATGCTGCACTATCAAAGAGGTCACATCCCATTGCAACTGCAAGTGCAAATACCATTGGATGTCCTGCACCCATAAGATGTCTTGGTTTATCTTCAGGAAGTCCTCGTATTGAATACATTACAGCATCAACAAGATCTGCATATCTATACATTTCCATAAGTGGTACAACAGCACCAATAGGATAGATGTCTGCATCATTTTTTGCAATTTCCTGTGCACATTTTAATCTTAAATCAGGATATGTTGATCCCTGCACTACACTGTTTAATATGAGATCTTCACGTACATCCATTGCTTCTTTTGCTCTTTGAATTGTAATTTCAAGATCTTCTTCTGCTTGTTCACGACTTACATATGGTGCTGTTGGAATATCAAGTGATGTTCCTATATCTGTTTTTATTGCTTCTTGAAATTTTATAACTTCTTCATTTGAAATATCAATATCACCATATACAGATAGTTGGAATGATCCTGAGTCTGTTTCAATAGTGTGTGGGAAGTTAATTAAGCTGTGTACTCCTTCCTCTAATGCTTTCTTTTTAAGTTCTTCATTTTTGTAGATGATGTAGGAGTTTGTTATTACAATTTCAGCTCCTAGTTTTTCAACATCTATTGTTTGTTTTCCAGGATGTACAACAGGCATAAGTGCTGGTGTTGTAACTGTTCCATGTGGTGTTTTAAATTTTCCTATTCTTCCCATTGCATCTTTATATTTTATTTCAAAATCCAAAATTTGATTCCCCTTTATATATTTTTTTTAGTATAAATTGTAAATTTTATTTTATCTAAAGAAATTTTTCTATTAATAATTATGTATGTTATCTTTAAAATTAATATTTTTACATAAAATAAGAGAAAATATAAAAAAATGTATGAAACTACACCAATTAAAAAAAATGTAAAAATGATGAGGGGGGGGGGAAAAGTTAAATATTTCAGCATTATACTATTTTATGATATGCTTTCTTTGCTACATCTTTTGCTTTTCTTAGTGGTCGTGTTATCTTCCAGCTATCTGAATTTAGCATATCATATGTTGATCTGCATAGTATAAATTCCTCAGCAGACTGTGTTATTAGGACTTGTTCAAAGATCTTCTTATTTTTATATGTGAGATTTGCAATAAAATCACTATAGAGTTCTTCATTATCCAATACCTTAATGAAGTCTTCTCTCATATACTGGTAGTATTCTTCTTTAAATTCATCCTTAATTTTCTTAAATCTCATATTTGCAAGGAAAACCTTTTTATTGTAAAGTGTTTCTTTATGTTCTTCAAATACTCCATATTCACGGAACACATCCCATACAAGATTAAATATATCTATTGAGTCAATAAAGCGACGATCTCCTGCTGTTGTTGATGATGTTGCATACCATCTTCTTTTAAATAAAAATTCAGGATGGAAGTAGATTCTCTTAGCACTGAAAAGTACTTTCCAGAAAAATACATTATCATCAAATACAAGACCCTCAGGGAATCTGATATGATTATCTTCAATAAACTTACGATTATAAAGCTTACTCCATGGTGTTACAGTTATCTTAAATATAAGATCTTTTACATCCTCATAGCTAAATATTTGATCCTTTACACGGTGGGCTACCATGTTCATACTGTAATTTTCAGCTTCATAGTATTTATCTTGTTCATCATCATAGTTTATTGCCTTAAATAGTACAAAGTCAACATCTTTTTGTGTTGCAATATTATATGTATCTTCTAGTGCATTAAGTTCAAGAATATCATCAGAATCCATTAAGAAGAGATATTCACCAGTTGCCATGTCAATTCCACGATTTGTTGCAACAGCATGACCACCATTTTCCTGACTTACAACAGTAATTCTTGGATCTTTTGCTGCATATTCATTAAGAATATCAAGTGAATTATCAGGTGATCCATCATTTATACAGATAATTTCAATATCCTCCAGTGTCTGATTTACTATTGTATCAAGACTTTGACGAAGATATTTTTCCACATTATATACAGGCATTACAACTGATACTTTTACCATAATTTCACCAGGGTATGTTTAATTTTCTTTAGTACTTTAATTGTCATACTTTTAGTTTTACGTAGTGGCTTTGTAACTTTCCAACTTGATGAATTTGAAACCTCAAAGTTTAGTTGTCTTTGTTGTTTCATTATATCATCAGCACTTTTAGAGTTAATAAGCTTTTCAACTTCCACATATTTTCGTATAATCATAGCATCAGGGAAGTAGGTGTGCATCTGTGTAACTTCAAGAAGAGCTCTTTTAATTGTCTGAAATTCATTAAATAGTGCATCTTCATCGTCTTTATTTATAATACATAGTCTTAGATAGATCATTTCCTCATTTTGCATCTCAAAGAATGTATTATTTCCATCTTCAAAGATTTCATGTACAATTTTAAGTAATTCATCATCTGATCTGTTACGATTAAGTGATAAAAATATTACCAGCTGATCTTTGTAACGTCCTGCCAGGTCATAAAATCCATTATCTTCAAGTATGTCAATTGTCATCTTAAAATGCATCATATAGTCATACTTTTTTGTGTAACTATCTACTTTTGCATTTGTTCCACCATTTGTCATATAGTTGTATCCATATAGTGTTATTGGTGTTGTATATATCTTATCACTACATGCTAGTGCTTCTGCCATAAATACAGGGTCTTGTCCACGTAGAAGATCTGGGAATTTAATGTTATTTTCATCTATAAATTCACGTTTGAATATATTTTTATAAAATGCCCATGGTATACCATAGTCTGTTGAATTAAGACATTCATATTCATTAAATTTTGTGTAATTATTTTTATCATAATTAAAATTGTCCACTTTTTTCATGTTTTGTGTGATACGTTCAAGATTTGCACATACTATATTTGCATCATTTTTATGTCCATATTCATACATTATTTTCAATGCATCATTATCCATGTATCTGTCATCTGCATCAAGAAATGCAATATATTCACCACATGCATTTGCTATTCCATTGTTTCGGGCACTTCCTGATCCCTGATTTTCCTGGTTTAAGACTTTTATAAAGTCATACTTTTTTGCTTGTTGTTTTAGAATTTCAAGTGAATTATCAGTTGATCCATCATTGATACATATTAATTCTACATCTTTAATAGTTTGTCTTGCAAAGTTTTCAATTGTATCTTCAAGAAATTCTTCTGCCTCATATATGGGCATTATAACAGAAACTTCCACCATCTATGTTTTCTCCCCAATATTACTGAAAAATAAATAAATTAGAAAAAGAAATTTATTATTTTTTTTATTTTTAGTTAATATTTATTTATATTATTTAAATTATTAAAAAATTTCCTATATAAGATAATAGTATTTATGAAGTAGAGTTGAAAGTTGTTTATGAAAAAATATTAAAAAAAAAGAAGTAGAAAAAAGGGGGGAGGAGGTTGTAGGTGGTGTTTTAGTTAACTTGTGAGTCAAGTTTCATGTAACTATTTACAATAAGTGGATGCATAAGTATGTTATCATCATATTTACGTACAACTTTACGTATATGACGTTTTATTGGCCAGTATTCTTCATATAACTCTTTTGCATTGTCATGGTTAAGTATCATAAAGCGTAGATATATTAATTCTTCATCATGACTTTCAAAATATGGTGTATCTTCATCTTCAAAGATGTCATGTATAATTTCAATTAATTCATGATCATCACAATTACGATTAAGAGACAGAAATGTTATTAATTGATTTTTATATTTAACAGCAGATCTGACAAATCCAGCACGACTTAGTATGTCAATTGTCATCTTAAAGTGCATCATATAGTCATATTTTTTAGGATAACTATTTACTTTTGCATTTGCACCACCATTTGCTGCATAGTTATATCCATAAAGTGTAGTTGGTACTGTGTAGATTTTATCAGTATTTACAAGTGCTTCTGCCATGAAAACAGGATCCTGTCCACGTGCAAGATCTGGAAATACAATGTTATGTTCTTCAAGATAGGTGCGTTTAAATATATTTTTATAAAATGCCCATGGCATACCATAATCCTGTGATTTTACAGATCCATACTCATTACATTTAAGGTAGTTATTATCCTTGTAGTTGAAGTTTTCCTCAATTTCACCATCAAGACTCACACGCATAAGATCTGCACATACTATATTTGCATCATGTTCACATCCATAGTTATACATCTTCTCTAGTGCATCATTATCTATGAATATGTCATCTGCATCAAGAAATGCAATATATTCACCACATGCATTTGCAATTCCATTGTTTCGGCATATCCTGATCCCTGATTTTCCTGATTTATCACATGTATAAAATCATATTTTTTTGATAGTTTATCTAGTATTTCAGCTGACTTATCTGTTGATCCATCATTAACACAGATTAGTTCTACATCATGTAGTGTTTGTTTTGTGAAGTTTTCTATTGTATTTTCAAGAAATTCTTCAGCCTTATATACTGGCATTATTACAGATACTGCAACCATTATTTCTACATCCCCATATTTTCTCAACTATTTATTGTTGTTCTTCTTTTACTGTATTTAATGCTTCTTTTATTACCTGATCCATGTTCATGTATTTATACATTCCAAGTCTTCCACCAAAGATGATTTTATCTTCATCATCTGCTAGTTTTGCATATTTTTCATATAACTGTGAGTTTTTATCATCATTTACAGGATAATATGCTTCCTCACCTTTAGTCCAGGTTTTTGGATATTCATATGTTATAATTGTCTTATCAGACTTACTATCTTCAAAGTGTTTATGTTCAATTATACGTGTATATGGAATTTCTGCTTCTGTATAGTTTACAACAGCATTTCCCTGGTAGTTTTCTATGTCTTTAGTTTCACTTTTAAATTCAAGTCCACGATATTCAAGTTCACCATAGCAGTAGTTGTAGTATTCATCTATCATTCCTGTAAAGAGTACTTTATCTGCTATTGCATCCCATTTTTCTTTGTCATCAAAGTAGTTTACATCTGTTTTAACTTCAATTCCATCAAGAAGTTTTTCAATAAGTTCTGTATATCCATCTAGTGGAATTCCCTGGTATAGGTCGTTGAAGTAGTTGTTGTCGTATGTAAATCTTACAGGTAGTCTTTTAATAATGAATGATGGAAGTTCATTACATGGTTTTCCCCATTGTTTTTCTGTATATCCTTTAATTAGAATTTTATATATTGTAGGTCCTACAAGATTTATTGCTTGTTCTTCAAGATTTGCTGGATTTTCTGTTTTATATTCTTCTTTTTCTGCTTCTATTATTTCTTTAGCTTCTGCTGGTGTTTTTGTCTTCCAGAGTTTATAGAATGTGTTCATGTTAAATGGTAGGTTGTATAGTTCACCTTTATAGTTTGCAATTGGTGAGTTTGTAAATCTGTTAAATTTAATGAATTGATTTACATAATTCCATACTTCTTCATCTGATGTGTGGAAGATGTGTGCTCCATATTTGTGTACATTGATGTTTTCCTCTTTTTGTGTGTAGATATTTCCACCAATTGTACTTCTTTTTTCAATTACTAGACATTTTTTTCCAATCTTATTCATTTCATGTGCAAATACTGAACCAAAGAGTCCTGATCCAACAATTAAATAGTCATATTCCATTAGTAAATCCTCATTTATTTATTTTATAATAATAATTATTTTTTTCCATCTTATATTTTAGATGTTTTATTTAATTAATATTTATCTTTTCTTTATCTTTTAAAAGTATAAGAAAATTTATTAAAATTATATAAAAAAAAGTGTGTATGTATTTTTTTATTAAAAATTAAATAATCTAGTTAACATATATAATTATTAATTAGAATAAGGATTGGGACTTTAGATATTTATGTCAAAATTAGGTCAGAAAATACTAAGTTTAAGTAATAGTTTTAAATTCTACAGAGATTCATATCAAAAACAGAAAGATGAACTAAGAAATCTTAGAAGTCAACTTAAATCTAAAGATAAAACTATTGCAGATAAAGATAATGTAATTAGAAATAAAGATAGTGAAATTCAACACCTCAGATCATCAAAATATGATGAATTAAATAATTTAAGATCTCAAAAAGATGAAGTTATCACAACAAAAGATGTGACAATTGAATATCTCAGATCTGAAAATAACAAGTTATTTAATGAAAACCAGGTACTTGTTGAATATAACAATGATCTTAAAGAACAAATAAAGATCAACAAGGAGATACGAAACATACTAGGTGATGTGAAAAATTCATTAAATAATGAAAAACAATTAAGTGCTGATAGATTTAAGACACTACATACACTTTCTGAATTTAATCATGTGGATGTTGCAAATTCAATTGAAGAACTTAAATTTATAATTGAAAATAAAGAACTATTATATGATTTTACACAAGAATGTGATGTAACATCAGATGATGATGAAGATAGTGATGTTGTAGATAGTAGTTATAATAACTAGGATAAATACTTAGTTAACTTTTTTTCATATACTTTTCTTTTTTTATTATTAAATTATTATAGAAAAGTTTTTATTAAATTGTATAAATAAATATATAAGTAAATAACCTTTAATTAAAGGTATAAATAAAATTAAATGAAAAATTATAATATTTCAATTTTTTCAAATTTAATGAACTATTATAATATAAAATTTTATAAGGATTAGATAAAGGAGATATAAAATATGACATGTACCATATTAGTCGGGGGACAATGGGGTGACGAAGGTAAAGGAAAATGTATCACTTACTTTTGTACCAAAGATAAACCAGAAATAATTGCAAGAGCAGGAGTAGGACCAAATGCTGGTCACTCAGTAGAACACAACGGTGAAAAATATGGATTAAGACTTGTACCATCTGGTTTCTTTAATACTGATGCACAATTATTAATAGGTGCTGGAGTTCTAGTAAATCCTGAAGTATTTAAACATGAACTAGACTATCTTAGTAAATACAGCCTTGAAGGTAGAACATACATGGATTCAAACTGTGCAATAATTACAGAAGATCACATTGAATCTGATAAAGCATCAAAATACTTATCTGAAAAAATAGGAACAACAGGTAGTGGATGTGGACCTGCAAATGCAGATAGAATCAACCGTAAAATTGACTATGCAAAAGATGTTGATGAAGTTGCAGATTATGTTGCAGATGTACCATCAATTGTAAATCAGGCAATAGATGAAGGTAAAAATGTATTTATTGAAGGATCACAAGGATTTGGACTTTCATTATACTATGGAACATATCCATTTGTAACAAGTAAAGATACCTGTGCAAGTACAGCAGCAGCTGATGTTGGTGTAGGACCTACAAAAATTGATGAAGTAGTTGTAATATTTAAAGCATACATTACACGTGTAGGAGAAGGACCATTCCCAACAGAAATTTCACCAGAAGAAGCAGAAAAACTTGGACTTGAAGAATATGGTGTTGTAACAGGACGTAAAAGAAGAGTAGGACTCTTTGATAAAGAGTTTGCAAAAAGATCCTGTATGATTAATGGAGCAACACAAATAGCACTTACATGTATTGACAGATTATATCCAGAATGTGCAAAAGTAAATAAATATGAAGATTTATCACAAGAAGCACGTGACTATATTGAAGATATAGAAAAAGATGTAGGAGTTCCAATTACTATCATATCAACAGGTCCTGACCTTGAAGATACAATAGATCTTCGTGATGAAAAATTATAAACCCCTCTTATATCTCATTTTTTTACTTTTTTTTTTAAATTATTTTAACTTTATAATTAATAACTACTTTTTATTCATAACATATTTTTTCTAATTTTCTTTTCATAGTGATGATTCAATAAGCCTGTCAATTAGTTGTGTGTAGTTAATTCCACATGCTTTTGCACTCTTTGGTATTAAACTTGCCTGACTCATACCAGGAAGTGTATTTAATTCAAGAGTATAAAATATACCATTATGCAGTATAAAATCAACACGTACATATCCACGACAATTAAATGCATTCCAACAGGCAATTGATGTATCATTTAATTGTTTTTGAAGAGCATCATCTAGTTGTACTACTTCTTCTTTTGCTGCTATATTTTCATCATCTGAATACTTTGATTCATAGTCAAAAAATCCTGCCTGTGATGTTATCTTAATTGTTGGAAGTACTTCACCATCAACTATAAATGATGTATACTCCTCACCATCTAGATATTCTTCAACTAAGATAGATTCATCAACACTTAATGCCTTATTTAGCGCATCGGCTATGTCCTCTTTTTTATCTACTTTAAATGTTGCAACACTAGGTCCACCATTACATGGCTTTACAATAACAGGATATCCTATCGTATCAATTGCATCATAGTTAATTACATCACCATTTTTTATGTGAATCCATTTGGCTGTTGGAATTGATGCACTTTTAAGTATCTTTTTTGTCATATTCTTATTCATACAAAGAGCACTTGTTAGCACATCACATCCTGAATACTTTATATTCATAGCCTCAAGCATTGCCTGAATTGTTCCATCTTCACCAAATTTACCATGAAGTATAATAAGTGCAAAGTCAACATCATCTGGCATCTTATTGACTACATCCATTGGCTCATCAACTATAAGTTCATATACATTATACTTTGTTGTGTCAATATTTTCTACTACTATTGCTCCACCACTGAGTGATATTTCACGTTCTGTTGAAATACCACCCATTATTACTACAATATTTAATTTTTTCATATTTTCCACACTACTTTATTTTTTTTAGGAATTTATTTTTTTCCTAATTTAATATAATTATTATCTTTGTTATAAATAAAAAAATATATTTTTTTATAAAAATAGATGTTATATACATGGAACTTATAGATATTGGTCTTAACTTAATGCATAAATCATATGATAAAGATAGAGAAGATGTAATTAACAATGCAAAAGATGTGGGAGTTACAAAGTCAATAATAACAGGAAGCAGTATCCCATCAAGTATAAAAGCAGCACAATATGCACAGAAATATCCAGGCATACTTTATTCAACATGTGGTGTACATCCACATGATGCTAAGATGTGTGATGAGAACACCATTGATACACTACGTTCTTTAGCTGAGAAACCATCTGTTGTTGCAATTGGTGAATGTGGTCTTGACTATAATCGTAACTATTCACCACAAAATGTACAGCGTAAATGGTTTGAAAAACAGGTAGAGCTTGCAGAAGAACTTAACATGCCACTATTTTTACATGATCGTGAAGCATATGATGATTTTGCAAAGATTTTACGTAAACATAGAAGTGTTGCAAAAAGATCTGTTGTTCATTGTTTTACAGGTACAAAATATGAAGCAGAAGACTACCTTGATCTTGGCTGTTATATTGGTGTGACAGGATGGATATGTGATGAAAGACGAAATAGTGACCTGCTTAAGGCAATACGTGTTATTCCACCTGAAAGATTAATGATTGAAACTGATGGACCATTTCTCATTCCAAGAGATCTTAATCTTAAAGGTAAAGATAAAAGTAGAAATGAACCAAAATATCTGCCACATATTTTAGAGGTTATTGCAAAACAAATGAATATGGATGCACAAACTCTAGCACATCAGGTAACAGAAAATACAACTCAATTTTTCAATCTTTAATGAGTATTATTTTCTACATCCTCTACTCCTTTTTTTTATAATATATTAACTTGAAATTACAAATATTAAATAATCTAAGAATATAATTTTTTTTATTAAAAACTTTACGGGGAAATCTGGATTTTATGACTTCAATTAATGATGCAATATCTTTTTTAAATGATCTTACAGGAAAAACTGATCTGTCTAACTATTTTAGAAGTTGTCTTGAAGAAAATGGATTAACAGAAACTGATGGATATCTTATTAAATCTAAACTTAACTATGAGGTATTATCAGAGAAAATTCGTTTAAGTGATATAAATAAACGTTTAAATTTTCTAGTTTCAGATGTTGCAGATAAAAAGGCATATAATGGTGATATATCATTTAATATGGATCTTATATTATATCTTTATAATCAGCCATCTGCAAAAGTCACATGTGATAATTGTGGTTGTGAACTTCTTTTAATTGATAAATACTGTAGCAAGTGTGGTAGTGAATTTATTCCAAAGATTTCATTTATGGATTTGATGGCTGCAGTTGACTTAGAAGATATTCTTCCAGGTGATATGCTTAAAATTAATGAAGATAATACTGTTGAGAAAATTGCATTTAATTCAACAGTTAAATCAACTGATGATAAAACACTTAAAGAGGTTTATGAATCTAAAATTGAAGAAAATAGGCTTAATTTTAAGTTTTTTAAAATTCTTCTTCTTTCATCAATTCGAAATAAGAATGTTATTGATTCACAAAAGGTATATGATTATAATGTTAATCTTAATGAGGCAATAGCAGATCTTATTGATGAGGGTTTTATTAAGTTATCAGAAGATGCAAATTTAGAAGATGATAATAATGGTAGTGATACTTCATTTTCACTAACAGATATGGGTAGTGTTATGCTTGATGAATATTATGAGGTTCTTTTATATGATTTGTTTATAAAAGATTGTGGTGTTGATGATATCAAGGAATTTAATAATTTAATTGAATCAAATATCACAGATAATGAAAATTATAGTCAAAAATTAATATCAGATGATGTTAATGTTGATGAATTTTTAGATGTAACTTTAACATATGATGATATTATACCTAAATATCTTAAAAATATGAAAGACATATATCTAAATTCAGGTAATTTAGAGAAGTATCTTATTTGTTTTGATGTTGAAGCATACTTCTATGAACGTGCAGATAAAAAAAGAAAATGGATAATTGCACTTCTTAAAAGATTTATAGCAAACATTAACATGGGATATTTAATAAAAGAAAACAGTAATGGTATTATAAATGCATCATCACTAAAATATATGCAAAATATCCTAACTAAGTATTCAATACAAATAGATGAACTTGAAAAACTATTTAATGTAGCATATAATAGTTTTGATACACAGTTTTTTAAATTTTCACTCCAAACAACACTTGAATATCTTCTCAGAAGCTTTGATGAGGATGTAGAAGAAATTGATATGGAATTAAAATCAAAGTATTAATTTCATAATTCAATATTATATTCTTCCTGTTTTTTTAGATTTTCAATTCTTTGTTTTTCAATATTTTTAACTATTTTTTCATAGTTTACTATTTTCTCATGTATCTCTTCTTCATTTGTTATTTCATAGCTTTCACATATAAGATTCATAAGATTTACATTACGAAATATTGGAAAGTTTGGAATTACTTCATCATTAATACATATTGGCTTCATATTTGCTTTTGTATTATTTTTAATAAATTCCTTTTTTATCTGTATTTTTAGTTGTTTATCTATGAAGTTATTTAGTATGTTTATTATACTTTCACTCATTGGTTTTCCTATTATTAATGCTTTTTTTATGATGTCCTCATCGTAGTTAATATCATGACATATTGAGTTAAATGATGAAAATGATACATATTTTTCATCTAGAAATTCACGTTCTGTTGAACTTGCACAGTATTCACTAATAAGTAGTATTTGTGGTATTGATGTTATAGTTTGAATATATGCATCAAGCATTGATGATGATTTAATATTCCAGATATACATTAGTATTTGTTTTATTATTTCATTAAATAGAAAGTGTGTTAGTTCATGAAGTAGTGTTGCTATTTGTTGGGCACTATCAAAGTTGTTGTCAACTTTTATTATGTTAAATAGGTATTCTCCATAGCTTTTTTCATCTTCTTTTGTTGTAACTATTGTATATGCTTTTGCTATCTCTTTTACTCGTTGAAATGTTGTCATGTTACGTTTATATATGATGTTATTTTGTCCATTTTCTATGATGTTTTGGATTATTATTTCATATATTTCAAGAGTTAGTATGAAATCATTAAGACTTCTTTGTTTTTCTTCATTAAATAGTTCATCTATTGTATTTATTTGCTGATTTATGTTGAGAAGATTGGTATTTCTAAGAATTTCACCACAACTTTCACAGAAAATACTATTTGCACTATTTTTATGTGCACAATTTGAACAATAAATTTCATTTGTCATATTAATCAATAAAAAGAAATTAGTTTTTAATTTATAAAATAAAATAGTAAATTTACTATTTAAATTATTTATAAGTTATTTATAATAAAATAAGTAGGTTAAATTTTTTTTTGAGAGATATGGAGGTGATGGATTGGAGGTTATATTAATATATTTTATATGAAAGGGTGGTTATCTTTTTTTTATTTTCTAAGGTTTCTCATTAAAACTTATCAGACTAAATATAATTCCACTTCTTAGTCGTCATCTAAGTATTAATTTTTTTTGTTGTATCTATTCATCAAGTACTGGTACAAGTTCTGGTTTCATTGTTTTTAATGCTTTCATTATAATTACAGTTACTACTGCTTCAAGTACTCCTACAAGTGCTTCAACAGGTACTATTGTCATAAATGCAAAGCTTATTGGATATACTCCTGCTAGTGCATATTCAACTGATGCTACAACACCAAGTAATGTTATTGTACCAAATGCTGATACTGCTATTGCTGCTGTTTTATTGAATTTTTCAACAAGCATGAAGAGTCCTTTTGCAAATATTGGTGCAAGTATTGCAAGGTTAAGTAGGTTTAATCCTAGTGTTGATACTCCTCCTTCACCAATTAGTATTGCCTGTATTATTGTTACAAATGTATATACAATAACTGATGATTTGAAATCATATAATGTGATTATTGTTATGAGTGATACATGAACACATGCTGCAACTGGCAGTGGTAGTTCTATCATTTGTACAATTACTGCTGCTACAATTAGTAGTGCTATTTGTGGTATTTGTCTTTCTGTTAGGTTTGATTTTGATTTTAGTAGTATTGCAACTAATGCTATTATTACAATTATTGTTGTAATTATTAGGGGTGTTCCCATTGGTATTAATCCATCCGGTATGTGCATGACATTTTCACCTCCTTAATGTTTTTTTTTAAAACTTTATCAATTTACATTTAAAAAAAATCATAAAAATCTTTTTTTATAAATATAATTAACTTCCTACAATGTAATTTATTTAATATACTATATAAACTTAATATAACCCTATACGGGTATAGACTATAAGTTAAATTAATATAGAACTAAAATTAGTTATTTTTAAATGAAAATATGCTCATATGTTAATTTATTATATGAATAATTGATCATATGATAATATCGGGGTAATAACTTATTATAAAAAGGTATTATAAAATAACAATAATTAAAACATGAAAAACAAAAATAAATACAATAGATAAAAATTTTTTTTATACCACTTCACACAACACCATAGGGTGATTAAATGAAACTAGCCTTTGAAATAGAAAAACTACCAAATAACCAGATAGATAAAATACTAAAACAAATCAAAGATGAAGATATAATACTTGACATATCAAAACTAAAAAAACAACAAATAAAACAAGATCTACATGAATATAAAATAACACAAAAACTACCAATAACAACAATAAAAGACCAAGACCAGCTTAATGAAATATTTCAAAAACAACTAGATTTGGCAAACACAGATTACTTCTACAACTACCAAGTACCTGACATATACATGGAAGATGAAAATATAGACATAAAACATTTCATCAAAAAACAAGAAGATAAAATAAAAAACATAACAATAATACCACACATGGGATCAGAAAAACTAGATGAAATACTAACAAAAAATGACATATTTAACTTTATACAACTTCAAATAAACTACCTTGACTACTACAACAACACCATAGAATCAAAAAAGTCATATGAAGTAGCAATAAAACATAACCTTAATGTAACAGTTGAAAATCCACTAAAATCAAACAAACTACTAAATCTTCCAGAAAATATTAAAAAAACACTACAAAACTATAATAGACAAACACCAGATATGTGGGCTTATAGATTTGCAATAACACTAGAAAATACAAAACAACTACACTTTAAAATACAAAGCAGTAGTCAAGTTGAAAAATTAATTAAAATATCCAAAGACATAAAACCACTAAGTGATGATGAAATATTACAACTTAAAGATGCAGTAGATATGATAAATAACATGAATATTACAGGTGGATATCCAATTGGGTGTAGTGGATCATGTGGAAGCTGTAATATTACAGGATGTCACAGCAGAATAATATAATTAAATAGGAGTGTGTGTTAATATTCAAGACATATTTAAAGATATAAAACCATTAGGCTTTGGACTTATGAGACTACCAGTAGATGATGAAGATGATCTTAAAACAATAAACATCGATAAATTCACAGAAATGATTGATACATTTATGGATCATGGTTTCAACTACTTTGATACAGCATACATCTACCATAAAGGATGTAGTGAAAAGGTACTAAAGAAAACCTTAGTAGATCGATATCCTCGAAATTCATATAAGATAGCAGATAAAATGCCAATATTTGACCTTGAATGTGAAGAGGATATGCAAAGAATCTTTGATGAACAACTACAAAAAGTGGGAGTTGACTACTTTGACTACTACCTGCTTCATAACGTATCAACAAAACATATGAAGAAATTTACAGAAATTGACTCATTTAATTTCATAAAAGAGATGAAAAAACAGGGAAAGATAAAACATATTGGAATATCATCACATGACACACCAGAGTTTCTTGATAAAATACTAAAAGCTCATCCTGAAATTGAATTTATACAGCTTCAACTAAATTACTTAGACTGGCAAGATGCAAATATCCAGGCAAAAGCATGCTATGATATTGCATGTAAGTATGATTTACCAGTAATTGTGATGGAACCACTTAAGGGAGGATCACTAGTAAACATACCACAAAAAGGAGTAGAACTTTTCAAAGAATATGATGCAGATAAATCAATTACATCATGGGCATTTGATTTTAATTATAGTCTTGATAATGTGGTCATGATGCTTAGTGGAATGAGAAACCTTGATGAAGTTAATGAAAATATGCATACAATTGATAACTTCACACCAATGAATACTGAAAAATATAAGATAATAGATAAAGTACGTGATATAATACTTAAAACTATTGAAATTCCATGTACAATGTGTGGCTATTGTCTAGATCATTGTCCTGTTGGCATTAATATAGCTAAGTATTTCAGCCTCTATAATACACAAAAGCTACTTAATCATAAACATTCAATTGCAATGTATTATCGAAACTATATATCACAGCCTAATGTTAAACCATCTGAATGTATCAGATGCATGAAGTGTATAGACTATTGTCCTCAAAATATAGATATTCCATCATATCTCATAAAAGTTACAAATACATTTGAATCATAAAAAAATAATAAAAAAAAAGAAAAATATTAGGGTGGTGAATATAAGGATAGATTATTATATTATAATCTATTCTTCTTTTGCTTCTTCTTCACTTCCAAATCCATAGAGTGGTATTTCAAATCTTTTTGCAACATCTTTAAGATAGCCTGGTATGTCAAGTTGTTGTGGACATACATCCATACATTTTCCACATCCAATACAATCTGATGCAATACCATTTCCTTCTATTTTTGCATAGTTTGTATATGCATTTCCTGTTGCTGTATATAAGTCAATATTTTGTATCATTTCATGGTTGTACATACTAAATAATTTTGGTATGTTAATATTTTTAACACATGAACTTAAACAGTAGTTACATGCTGTACAATCAACTGTTATTTTACTGTTTATAATTTTTACAACTTCATCTATTATTTTATGTTCTTCATCTGTTAATGGTTTTATGTCTTTGAATATTTCAATATTTTTTTTAAGTTGTTGTGTATTTCCTGCACCTGAAAGTACATATGATACTCCTTCAAGTTCTGCTACAAATCTTAAAGCCCATTTTATTGGATCTTCACCATTATGTTCTTTCATTAGTTTTTGAGCATCTTCTGGTACATCAACTAGAAATCCACCTTTTAGTGGTTCCATAACTATAACTTCTTTGTCGTATTTACGTGCTACTTCATAGCATTTGCGTGCTTGTATGTTTTCATTTGATTCCCAGTCAAGGTAGTTGATTTGTAGTTGTACAAATTCTATCTCTGGGTGATGTTTTAGAATATTTTCAATGTATTCTGCATTTGCATGTGTGGATATTCCCAATTTTTTAATTTTTCCTTCTTTTTTCATTTTATTTACAAATCCAAAGGAATCTGCTTTAAGATACCCATCCTCTGATAGTCCACTTACATTGTGAAGCATGTAGTAGTCGAAGTAGTCTATATTTAAGCGTTCAAGTTGGTTGTTAAATAATCCTTCAAGTTCTTCTTCTTTAGGATTCATGTAGATTGGAAGTTTATCTGCAATTATTACATCCTCACGAGGATATCTTTCAATTACTCCCTTTCTTAGTGCAACTTCACTCATTTCATCATGGTAGTAGTATGCTGTATCAAAATAATTAAGACCACTTTCCATGCATAGATCTACCATCCTATTTACTTCTTTTTGATCTATACTTTTTACATCATCTTTATCTGTTAGTGGTAGTCTCATCATTCCTAATGCTAGTTTTGACATAGTATCATCCTTTTTTAAATAATGTATATTAGTTTTTTAATTTTTTATTTTATTTTATTTTTTTTTATAAAATATTTTATAATTCATTTATTGTCTTTTTTTTGAAATTTTAGTAAAAATTAATATTCTCATTTTTTTTGGATCTAATCTTTCTAAAATTAATTTTTTTTATATAATTTATGGGGGCTTAAGCATCCATTAGTTGGGGGATTAGTTTTGTTTTTTAGATCTGTTTTTAAAATAGGGTGATTATTATTTTTTATATATTAAACTTAATTTCTTTGGTGGTTAATTTTCAATATCTGGTGTGGATATTGCTTTGTTTTCATGTTATAGGAGGTTAATATTGTGTTAAAATATATTATTTTAATATTATTTAAAGCTACCTATTCAATTTTACAATACAATTAAGTAATATTTATTTTATTTTGTCTAATTTTTAGGTAATTAATTATAAATAGTATAAAATTATAAATAAAAATTAATCAATGTTTAAAAAATACATTGATTAAATAAAATATTTTTAAAAAGAGGTGTTATAGGAAAGGTAATGAATAAAAAAATAATACTAACACTCATAATTTTAACAATTATAATATGCACCAATACAAGCATAGCCCAGGAAAATACAACAACAACCACAATAGATGTTCAAACATACACACAACTTTCAAATGAAATAGACAACATTAAAAATTCAAACATAACAACATATGAAATAAATCTCAAAAAAGATAACTACACAATAAATAATGATATAAGATGGATGCATGATGAAAATAAAAAACTACCAAATCTCATAATAAATGGACATGGATGTACAATAAATGGATCAGATACGAATGTATTTCTAAAAACAGGACGTAACACAAATCTAACACTAAATAATATGACAATATCAAATACATATGATAACACCTATTCTGCCATTTATAACATGGGAAATTTAACACTCAACAATGTAATATTTCAAAACAACAAAATATCATCACTATCCATACTTGGTGGTGGTGCAATAAACAACAATGGAAATCTAGAAATAAACAATTCAACATTTATAAACAACACAGCAGTATATGGTGGAGCAATATTTAACTTAAAAACAGACTTTAACAATGCCCATATAACAATTAACAACTCAAATTTCATAAATAACACAGCAGAAAATGGAAGCTGTATCTATAGTAGTGATGCAAAACTTATAACAATAAACAATACAAACTTCACATCAAATAATGCAATAGATTCAATGATCTATTCAAACTATAGGACACAACAAATAACAATAGAAAACTCAAATATAACAGATAACACCAATACATTAGCACTAATAAATTCACAATCAAACATAGAAATAATAAATTCCACAATAAAATCAAATAAAAACACAAATGGAGCATTAATTAAAACAACAAAAAGTAGTATAATAAATTCACAGATATGCCAAAATATTATCGACATACTACTTGATGCAAACTTTAATGATGTGGAAATAAAAAACTCCAATATCTCAGAAAATAACATAAAAAATATAGCAATAAACAACATAAATTCCCAGATTTACATACAAAACAATACCTTCTATAGAAATATAGTTAAAAACCAGGCACTAATATATGATACATCAAAAACTACCAATGTAGAAAATAACCTATTTAAAGATAATAAGGCATTAAACCTATTTTATGGGAATTGCTCTACATTTAATGTAGTAGTAGATAACACATATATTGGAAATAATCTTACAAATACAACAATAAAACTTGACATTAAAGATGAATATATGGCAGATGAAAATATTACAGCAAACATAACAGTTATGACAAATCCAGTATATAACACAACAATTACAACAGGAACAATAAAGATAAGCTATAATGGAATTATAATAGACACAGCAACTATTACAAATTCAACATACCAGCTAAATAAAAACATAGATTATGTAGGAGTACTACCATTAACAATAGAATACTGTGATGATATAAACTTTAATTCATATAAGATAAATAAAACAACTGCAATTATATCCCCATCATATCATATCAAAATAGTAGCAGATGATGAATTTAATCTTAAAGATGAAATAAAATATAGCATAATAGTTGAAAATCAAAACAATAAAACACTACATAACATAACAATATATGATGTCATAGCACAAAATCTAGATGTAATAGATACATCCCATAAATTAGATGAAAACTCCTGGATTATTGAAAAACTAACACCAGGTGAAAATAGAGCACTGATGATAAAAGCATATGCAAAAAATCCTACAGATGTCATGATAAAATTAAGCTGTGATATGCGATTTGTTAAAAATACATCAACTACAACATGTAATATCAAATATAAAGCTCCAAATTACATCATTAAAGTAACACCAACACAATACAGATATGGAGATAAAGTATGTGATTTTCAAATACAAAATACTGGTGGAGTTGGATATAACATAAATATTAGCCTAGATTTAGCATCAAAAGATAGAAAAACTAGAAAAACATACACTTACAATCAAATTATTTCAAATGAAACAATAACAATTAAACCTGACATATGTATTGAAGATATTGGAAATATTACAACAACAATAAAAATAGAAGATGAACAATTAAATAACAATACAATTATTCTAACACACAATATAGAAAAGCCATACATAGTATTTGATGATATTTATTCAAATGCAGGTGGTAATGTTAATATCACAGCAAGAGTTGAAAACATAAATGCAGGTAATATTAAAGTAAAATCAGTCTTTAAATTAAATTCAAAAACAATACCAGGAGTAATAAGATACACAACAGATGGTAATGTTATAGTTTTAAATTATAATATTTCAACTTCTATAAAAAATCAGGAAAATAGGCTTGATGTGGTATGTGATATAAAAGATTATGATGTTTTGAGAAATTCATCAAAACTCTATATTGTAAAGTTAAAAACTAAATTGCATCTTCAAGAAAATATTAAAATTACACCAGGTGTTAAAACAAAATTTAAGATATACTTGGTTGATGAAAATAATAATCCTGTAATTAAGGGTAGGGTTGTATTAAAGATCAATAAAAAAACACTTACAAATTCAGATGGTAAAAAGATATATGTTAATATTACAGGTGGTATTGGTGAATTTACATATATGATACCATATGATTTTGTAAATAGTGAATATAGATTTGATGTTATATATGGTGAAAATAACATGTATAATGGTTGTAGTGCTAATACAAAATTAAAGATTATAAAACAGGATATTATTGTTGAAATTTTAAACTCTACCTATATGGTTGGTGATAAATTTATGGTTTTTATAGATATAAAGGCAAATAATACAAAACTACCAATATATGGTGGAAATTATGCACTTAAGATTAATTCAAAAACATTACTTGATAAGGTTCATCTTACTAATTCATCAATAAGTGTTTGTTTTGATAATCTTAATTTCAGTAGCATTAATAGTATTACATTTTGCTATTCTGGAAATTCTGCATATAATTCAAAGAAGGTAGTTGAAAATTTAAATTTATTAACTGATAGTAGAAATTTAATTATTAATGATGAAGAATTTACTAAAATTCACTAAAGGGAGGGAAATCCTTGGAGAATATAATTTAACAATAGAGTTGTTATTTTATATTTTAGAGTTTATATTACAATGAATTATTTATTTTAGGAGGGTTTTCTTTTAAATTAAATCCTCCCACTTAAACTCCTAAATCATATAGTGTTTTATCTATATGTTGTGGTTAATTTTTATGTATTTTTACTTATTTCAATTTTATTTTATAATTTTAAAGTAAAATTTATTAAAAATAAAATTATTCAAGTTAACTATAAATAAAATCAAGTATAAATTATTTTCTAAGTTTTAGTAAATTATTTTAGAGATGATATAATGATTATAGTAAATGCAACACTAATACCAAAAGAAGACAAAAAAGATGAAATCATCAATATGGCAGACGACATAATAACAGAAAGTCGAACACACAAAGGAAACATAGCATATAACATGGTTGAAGATGTAGAAAATCAACAACTTAAAATCCTAGAAAAATGGGAAACAAAAGAAGCACTAGAAAACCACATGCAAACAGATGTATTTCAAGACTTTGGAAGTAACACAAAAGACCTACTTCAAAAAGAACCAAAAGTAGGAATATACTTCGCAGAACTTCTAAATGATAAATCAGGCAAAGAAAAAACAGAAATAAAACTCATCCATTATGACTAAAATAAATAATTAACTTAAAAATAAAACTTTCTCTCCGCAAAAAAATAAACTTAAAAATATATAAAAAGAGGGGTGTTAAAGTAAAAAAAAGAAAACTCCAAGCTTTAACACCCTTAATATCTCCTTTCCAATATGAAAAAAATTAGACTCATTTTTTTTAGTAATCATCATTATCCTGACTATGGTCAACTTTAAGATAAATCTCACCAAGAAGCTCAGATACAATAGTTTTTCGCATGTCAACATCACTAATTGGAAGAACAGCTGTAATGTCGACCTTTTCATTATCAAAACTTCGAACATACAACTTATAATCAAAATCTTTTAAGACATTATCATTTGATTCAATAACTTCTCTTATAATTTTAAGATTATCATTAAGATGATCATTTTTAGATAATGAAAACTTCATACGCTGCATAAAACAACCATTTGCTGTATGGTTAATATATGCTTTTTGTGAAAATATAATATTTGGAATAATAACAACTTCATTTTTAGATAAAAGCTCAACAGACTTAAATCCAATCTTCTGGACTGTTCCTTTATATTTATCAACTTCAATTACATCTCCAACTTTAAATCTTTTCTCGGCAATAATACTAAAACCAGCAATAAGATTTGATAAAATATCACGTGTAATAAGTGATCCACCAACAGTTAAAAATCCAAGACTTACAAATAAAGTTGTAATATTAATACCAAACACATCAAGAACAGATAATACAATAACAACAATAGTTATAATACGAAGAATTTTAACAATAGATGAAATATTCTCATCACTAAATAAGTCAACCTTCTTATGAAAATCAACAATAAAATGCTTAATAACTTCACATAAAATAATGGGAATAATAACAACAATTAAAACCTTAATTATAATATCAATATTTATCATATCAAATATAAGTTCAAGATTATTAAAATCAATATTTAAAAGACCCTCTAAAGTCAAAAAATAATCACCTACCATAAAAGTTCACTTTCTTATTACTTATTATGTAGAATGATTTTAAATTAATTTATGTATCCTCCAAAAAAATAGTAGTTTTTATAATAAATTTCATAAAGAGGAGGAGATGTAAAGGGTGGTTATTTTTTTTTAGTTTTCATCTACTTTTGCATGTTTAAATCCACTGAGTGATAGTACTACTGCAATTATACATAGTATTGTTGATATGATCATTGTAACTTGTGAACTTTCAATTAGTAGTGGATAGTTTGCAGGAACTATTGGAACATTTCCCATAATAAATGCAAATATTAAAGATAGTAGTCCAAGACTAAATGATTGTCCTACAGTTCGTACAGTTGAAAGTGATGCTGATGCTGTTGCTGCATATTTTTTATCAACACTACTCATTATTACATTATTATTTGGTGAGGAGAAGAGTCCAAATCCTACTCCTTGAAGTATCATTGCAACTATAATTGCATAAAATGGTACAGTGTCTATGAAGATAAATATAAACATTGCAATAGTTACAAGTACCATTCCAATTGCTGCAATAATTTGAGGTATTACTTTATCAGATATACGTCCTGATATTGGTGAAACTATTGCCATAAGAAGTGGTGTAATTATAAGAATTATACCTGTTGTTTGACTATCAAGTCCTTGTATGTATTGGAAGTGATAGTTTAGAATGTATATTACAACAAATGTTGCAAAATAACTAATAAGTGATGCTATATTTGATGCTGTGTATGTTTTATTTTTAAATAGTCTTATTTCATATATAGGATGAGTGTAGTTTAGTTCATATTTTGCAAATACTACAAACATCAATAAGCTTATTATTACAAGTATAACTCCAAGTGTTTCATTAAGTATTGTAAATCCATACATTAACACTATCATTGCTGCAATAAAAAGTAATGATCCTTTTATGTCAAGTGATGCATGTGGATCTGTAATCCATTCTTTTTTAACTGCATAAAGTAGGTAGTATGCAATTATTGCAAGTGGTATTGTTATGTAGAATATTATTCTCCATGTCATGTTATGTACAATAATTCCACTTACTGTTGGTGCAAGGCTAAGTCCAATGTATACACCTGTTACATTAAGTCCTATTGCCTGTCCACGTTTTTGTGGTGGTATTTGCTGGGTAATTATTGACATTACATTTACAAATAGTACTGCTGATCCTATTGCCTGTATTATTCTTGATGCAAATAGGAATTCTATGTTCATTGCAATACCAGATAGTACTGCTCCTATTATATATATTATTATTCCGATTCTTAGTGTCCTGTTAAGTCCATATTTTGAGGCTACCCTTCCAAGTGGTACACCTACTGCTGCAATAATTAGTAAGTAAATATTAACAATCCAGTTTTGAAGTATGTTACTTAGATGAAATTCACTTCCAATCATTGGTAGTGCAACTGATATTGCATTTGATGTAAATGCCACTGTGAAAGAGGATAATATAGCCATGATTATGACGTATTTATTTATTTTATTTTCATCCATTATTTCATTTCCATTATTATTATTTTCTATCTAAAATCTTAATCCATTCACATATGGACTTATAATATGATATTTATAATTTTTAATTAAAAAAAGTTGTATATTGATATAATTGATATAAATAATATAAAAATTAAAAAATAAAACTATAATATAATTAAATGTAATTAAAAAGGAAACTTAACTATGATAAGTAAGGATAATACAAAAAAATATGCAAGTAGTGTTTTAATTTCAACAATTGAAGAATTATTTGATTATAAGGAAAATACAATTGATGCATTTTTTGATGACTTTGTTGAAACATATAAAAAAGATAAGAAACTTAAAAAAGATTATAAAGATAATGAAGTTGTAGATGAATACTTAATTACAGAGCTTGAAAAAAGTTTTACACAAAATGATATTGGTCGAGTTCTACAAAAACAGATGGTTGAAGCAAACAATGAGGCAATTGAGGATTTAGCAGGTGTTGTTGATGAAAAACTTATGCCTGTTCGTGCAGCTTTAATTACAGCTTTAGGTTCACAGCAAAACTATGATGTATTTAAAAAGTATGTTACAGAAAATATTGTAATGACCAATCTTAACTTATCTACAGCTACAATTAAGGCATTAAAAACTATGAATATTTCTGGTATGAAAGCAGCAGAAATTATGCAACTCATATCACAGGTAGACTACTAGATTTATGTGAAATTTAAATAATATCCCCACCCTAATTTTTACTTTTTTTTGATGATTTTAGAATAATATTTTTATATAAAAAAAAAGAATTTATTTTATGAAAAAAGAGGAGTGTATGCTATTTTTTTGAAAAAATTTTATTGTTAAAAATTAGAATTAAGAATTATAATTTAAAAAAAAGTAGTTAAAAGTAAAAAAGAAGAGTTTAAAAAAAGGGGTTTAATTTAGAAGATATTGTTGTAAATATCTTAATTATTTATTTATCCCAAATATTTATTTTTAAATGTTAGTTCTTCTTTTTTTTGCGTTTATGCTGGTGTTTCTTCATGGAAGTAATCATATAAGTATACTGCTACTATTGCTCCAAGTATTGGTGCAATTAAGTATATTGGATATAGGTTAAGTGCACTTGCACCTGTTACTATTTGATTTAATACCATAGGTGTGAGTGCACGTGCTGGGTTTACTCCACATCCTGAGAAGTTACCTAGTGAAATTACGATACCTGCAAGTACAAGTCCAATTGATAATGCTGCATCTGCTGCAGTTGTTTTTGGATTTACTGCTGTTGCCATAATTACATACATAAGTAAGAATGTACCAAGGAATTCAGCTATGAATATTCCTATCCAACTTATATCTCCGAATGCTCCTACAGATCCGAGTACTCCTTTTGTTGCTGCTACAGGTCCAATTATTGCAAGAAGTGCTGCTGATGCAATGAATGATCCTACAACTTGTGCAATAACGTATGGAATTACATCTTTTCCAGGGAATCTTTTTCCTACCCATAAAGCTATTGTTACAGCTGGGTTAAAGTGTGCTCCTGATACTGAACCAAAAGCATAAATTGCTACTACTAATGCGAGTCCGAATGCTAAACCAATACCAATCCAGTCTGGCATTGTTATTCCTAAATTGTATATACTTGTTGTTGTTGGACCTCCATTAATAAGTAAGGTTAATACAACTGATGCTGTACCAAAGAATACTAATATGAAACTTCCAATTACTTCAGCAAGTAATTTTTTCATTTCAGTCATTTTTTTATCTCCATAATTAATTAATATATAACATTTGTAAACTTCATATTTTTTTTTAGGAAATTTTTTTGAAACGCGATTTTTAAATTTCCTTTTTGGGTTTACTTCTGTCTTATAAACAATAGTATTAATGTTTAAGTATTTAAACCTTAGTTTAAAATAATTAATACTAATTGAAAATTATTTTTTAGAATTTATTGCATTGCATATTTTATCTATTATACTTTACTTTTTTTAAACTATTTTAATGATTCTTTAAAAAAATTATACAATTTTTAGTCAGACCTAAATTTATGTGTTGAAAAGGTATATATAAATTAAAAACAAATATTTAATTAATACTATAACTTAAATAGATACACTAAACACCACAAAATAAAAAGAATTTTTTAACTCATTTTAAAAACAACATCCAATTTAATTGACTAATTAAGATCTTAAAATGAAATCCTATTTATATAATAAATATTCTTAATTAAAAAAACAAACATAAATAACAACAATAGGTCAATGACTTTAATAAAAAAAATTTAATAAAAAAAAATTATAACCTAAAGAAAATATGGAGTGTTACTAGTCATGGATTTTAGAGATGTTCAATTACCCAGAGAAATCCACACAGGAGCAGGTGCAATAGAAAAACTACCAAAATTATGTGAAAAACTTCTAGATAACAAAAAAGAAGTAGTAGTAATAACAGGACCTACAACTAAGAAAATAGCAGCAGATCATGCTGTAGAACTACTAGAGGATGTAAACTTTGATGTTACACAGATCATAATTAAAAAAGGTTCACAACAAACAGTAAAAACTGTAACAGAACAATCAAAAAATGCAGATGCTATAATTGGTGTTGGTGGAGGAAAAGTAATTGATGTATCTAAAATGGCAGCAACTCAAAATAAAATACCACTCATAAGTGTACCAACATCAGCAGCACACGATGGAATTGTATCATCACGTGCATCAATAAAAAATGAAAATGGTACAGTATCACTAAAGGCAGATGCACCATTTGCAGTAGTTGCAGATACACAGATAATTGCACAAGCACCATACAGATTTCTAGTTTCAGGATATGCAGATATAATATCAAATCTAACAGCAGTAGAGGACTGGAAACTAGCACATAAACTAATAAATGAACCATTTAGTGATTCAGCAGCAGCACTATCAACACTAACTGCAACAAAACTAATAGAACAAGCAGACATTATGAAACTAAAAAATATAGAAAGTGCTGATGTTATAATAAAAGCACTAATAAGTAGTGGTATTGCAATGAGTATTGCAGGAAATAGTCGACCTGCAAGTGGCTCTGAACATAAATTTAGCCATGCACTAGATATAATTGCTCCAAAACCAGCACTTCATGGAGAACAATGTGGTGTTGGAACAATAATGATGATGTATCTTCAAGGTGGAGATTGGAAATCAATACGTTCAACACTAAAAGATGTTGGAGCACCAGTAAATGCTAAAGATCTAGGCATAGATGATGAATATATAATAGAAGCATTACTAAAAGCACACCAGATACGTAAAGAAAGATACACCATACTTGGTGATAGAGGATTAACACGCCAAGCTGCAGAAAATATTGCACATAAAACAAAAGTAATATAATGGAGGATTTAATTTAGATGATAACATTAATAGGTACAAATTTAGCAAAAAAAGGATTAGTATTCACATTTAATGGTGGAGCTAAAAAGTGTGAAAGTTGCAGATTTAAAAATGTATGCTTAAACTTAGAAAAAGGACGTAAATATGAAATTGTAGATGTACGTCGTGTAACACATAAATGCTCTGTACATAAAGATAATCGTGTACAGACAGTAGAAGTTAAACCTGCAACAATAAGAACAGCAATTGCATCAAAAAAAGCATATCATGGTTCAACAATAATATTCAGATCTCAGGATTGTGATGAAGAATGTGAAAACTATGATATATGTCATCCTGAAGGATTATATGATGATGATACATGTAAAATTGAGGAAATTGGTCCAAAACTTTCATGTAAATGTAGTAATGATTTAACAGAAGTAATACTTAGTCATTAGAAAATTTGATTTTTTATCAATTTTTCTTGGAAAATTATACTATAAAGATAAATATATTTTTATTCAAAAGTAAATAATAGTAAAAGAGTTTTAAAACTAAACAATTAAAACTATGAAAAAATTATTTGAGGGGATTTTATTAACATGTCAAAAAATATTTTAAAAGAAAATGTTGGAAAAAAAGCTGCAGATCTAATTAAAGATGGACAGATTGTAGGTCTTGGAACAGGATCAACAACACACTACTTTATTAGACATTTAGGTGAAAGAATTAAAAATGAAGAATTAAATATTCTTGGTATTCCTACATCATATCAGTCATTAATTATTGCAAGAGAAGCAGGAATTAACACCACAACTCTTGATGAATATGATATTGATGTTGCAGTAGATGGTGCAGATGAAGTAGATGAAAATCTTAACTTAATTAAAGGTGGAGGAGCAGCACATACCCTAGAAAAACTCGTTGATAGTTCTGCTAAAAAGTTTATTGTAATTGTTGATGATAGTAAAATGGTTAAACAGTTAGGTGAATTCCCTGTACCTATTGAAATAATTCCTGAAGCACTTCGTATTGTAAAAGAAAGTCTTATTGATATGGGTGGAAAACCTGAACTTAGGATGGGAGTTCAAAAAGATGGTCCTGTAATAACAGATAATGGTAACTTTATTGTAGATACTAAATTTGATTCTATACGTAATCCTCAAAAACTTGAAAAAGAATTAAATATTCTTCCTGGTGTTGTTGAAAATGGTATTTTCACAAATCTTGTAGATAAAGTTATTATTGGTAGTCCATCTGGTATTAAAGAAATTAATAAAGATGATATTTTATAGTTAAAATAGAATTTTTTTTTATGGAGTTGTATATTTTATGAAGCAATGTATGGATTTGGACAATCTTCACAGACGTCTTAGAAAGATTGAAGGACAAGTTGCTGCTATTGATCGTATGATTGAAAAGGATGTTCCATGTGAGGATATTCTTATGCAGGTTAATGCTGCAAAATCAGCTCTTAATAAGGTTGGAAGTATTATTCTTGAAGGACATATGAATCATTGTGTTAAAGATGCAATTGATAAGGGTGATAGTTCTGAGGCTATTGAGGACTTATCTAAGATTATAGATTATTATTCAAGAATTTAATTATTAAATTATAATATTTTCCCCTCCCTTTTTTTGATTTTTTTTATTGTTGTTTTTTTGTATTTTATTTCATTTTTCTTTATTTTTTAAATCTTCATATTTTTTGTATTTTTCTTAATTTTTTTTTATTAAATTTTTTTGTATAACTCTCCGATTTGCTTTATTTTCGGCGATTTGAGGGTCATTACCTTTATATAGTATAAGTGTTAAATTATTTATTATACCTTAAGGGGTATAGGTACAGATGTATCATTTAACATGACATGATACACATTAAAAAAAACTTGAAAGCAACCGTAGTCTCTGATAAAAAAGGCATTATGGGGATGTTATTTTTTGATGAGAATTTTTTTAATGAAAAATGAAATGTACCTATAGGGGTATAAGTAAAATAAGACTTTAATCTGAGAAATTAAAGAAACTAAACATAAAATATACATAAGGTGATATAAATGAATATAACAGGTAACATTAAAAATATATTAGGTAGTATCGTAATGCTTCCAATTGTTGCAATGGTAGGATTTTATATGTATGTATATGAAAGACATCCAATTTATACACCAAAATGTTAAATTGGAATTCATCATATACTATTGTTAAATAAATAAAAAAATAGTTATAAAAAAAATAGTAATGGCATAATACAACATTTAACTTACATATTCTCTAAGTTAGGGGTTGTCTTTTTTTATTGAAAAGATAATACCTAAGGGGGTATAGGTATTGTTTATGTTGTATCAAAATGTGTAAATAAAAATTAAAAAAATTAAAGAATACTTTTCTATTTTTCATAAATAGGAAATAGAATTTAAATCAAAAAAAAGTGTAGGTGATATAAATGAATAAAATAATAAAACAAACAGGAAAACTACTACTTAACATATGTATGCTTCCACTTATTATTTTAGGAGCATTTTATATGTATGTATATGAAACACATCCAATTTATACGCCAAAATCATTGAAAAACTAAATAAAAAAAGGGGGAAATTAAAATGAACTTCATGTCAAAAATAATGAAGAGATTCAATGGTATAAACTATGATTACATTATCTATTCACAAAAATATCTAAGATACTTTATGAATTAAAATAAAAAAAACTACAAGTGGGCATTATACAACATTTAACTTATATATTTTCTAAGTTAGGGTTGTCTTTTTTTTATTGAAAAGGTAATACCTAAGGGGGTATAGGTATTGTTTATGTTGTATCAAAATGTGTAAATAAAAATTAAAAAAAAAATAAATTTTACTTTTTCTATTTTTAATAAACAGAAAATAGAAATCAAATCAAAAATGTAAAGGTGGTAAATATGAATAAAATAATAAAACAAACAGGAAAACTACTACTTAACATATGTATGCTTCCACTTATTATTTTAGGAGCATTTTATATGTATGTATATGAAACACATCCAATTTATACGCCAAAATCATTAAAAGCATAAAATAATAAAAGGAGGAAGTTTATATGAATAGCATCAAAGAAAAAGCAGAAAAAGCATTAATGTATGCATGTGGAATATTACTTGTTGCAGCAATAGTAGTATCAGTAGTAATGTAAATTTTTTATTTTTATTTTTTTTATTACTATGAAATTAGTAAAACCTAAATTCATAACAATATATTATAAATTAAAAAAAGTAAACTAACCACCCATAAAAAAACTAATACAATAGGAAAATAAAAGATAAATTAAAAAAAATAAATACTTTTATTTTATATTTTTTTCTTTCATGAAAAAAAAACTTGTTTTTATTTATATATGTAAAATTAAAAAAAGTAGTCTTAAATCTAACCAATTAGATAAATTTCCAAAAAAAGTAGTATAAATTAAAAAAATATTATAAAAGGTATTTTTTTAGATAAAAATACCATCAAAGATTAAAAAAAGGCAATTTAAAATTTCATTTTTAAAGCTAATTCAATATCTTCAGCTTTAACTGTTTTTCTTCCTGAATGTTCAGCAATTTTCACTGATTCTTCAGCAATTTCATGTCCAATTTCTGCTAAGCACTCTGAAAGTTCAATTTTTGCGTTTTTTGTTGATCTTTGTGCACCAGCATCTGCTAATATTCTTCCCATGGGTGCTAAAGGTAATTTATTCATTTATAAGGACTCCTTTAAATTTTTTTCATATTAAAATATCTGATTTCAAGGCCTATTTAATAAATAGGAACTAATATGATATTAAATTATATTAATATTAAATTATTTAAAGCTTTTTATTTTAAATCAAAAAAATTATATATCAAATAAGACATTAAAACAAAGTATTATTTATAATATTAAAATTAATCAAATAATACTTATTTTAAAGATAAAATAAAGCTAATTGATTTTAATTGAAATTTTTAAAGTTTTAAGATATTATTTAATTTATTTTTAAAAATTAAATAGTTAGAATAACATAAATAGTATATATTAATAAATCATTTTTTATCAACTACTATTTTATTTTTCTTATAGATCGATAAAATTAATGATTTAAATAAAAAGAAGAACTTTTAATATTATTTTAATAATGAAACACAAATAGGGGTTATTTTTTGAGTCGAATTGCAATATTAGATAAAAGTAAATGTCAACCAAAAAAATGTAACTACATGTGTATAGAATACTGTCCAGGAGTAAGGATGGAAGAAGACACAATAGTTATAAGTGAAGATAAAAAACCAGTAATATCAGAAGAATTATGTCAAGGATGCGGAATCTGTGTAAATAGGTGTGTATTTAATGCAATAAACATCATCAACTTACCAGAACAATTAGATGAAGAACCAATACATAGATATGGACAAAATAGTTTTGAATTATTTGGTATGCCAAAAATAGAAGAATCATCAGTAGTAGGACTTCTAGGACCAAATGGTATAGGAAAATCAACAATACTAAACATCTTATCAGGACAGATAATACCAAACTTTGGAAGATACGATGAAGAGGCAACATGGGATAATGTAATAGAACACTTTAAAGGATCACAACTTCAAAGCTACTTTAAAAAACTAAGCAATGGAGATGTAAAACTTGCATATAAACCACAAATGGTAGATCTTCTTCCAAAAGTAACACAGGGAAATGTAAAAACACTACTTGAAGGTGTAGATCAAAGAAACAAATACGATGAAGTTGTAGAAAAACTAGAACTTACAAATATTGTAGATCGTGAAATAAAAAATCTATCAGGTGGAGAACTTCAAAGAATAGCAATAGCAGCAGCAGTACTTAAAGATGCAGACTTCTACTACATAGATGAACCTACCTCCTGGCTTGATGTAAAACAAAGACTAAATACAATAGAGGTAATACGTGACCTAACTGAGGAAAAACGTAGTGTACTTGTAATTGAACACGACCTTGCAACAGTAGATGCTATGAGTGACTATGTTCATGTAATGTATGGACAAGAAGGAGGATATGGTGTAGTATCAAATCTTAAAGGTGTACGTGTAGGAATAAATGCATATGTAAAAGGATTCCTAGCAGAAGAAAACATAAGAATACGTGATCAACCAATTAAATTTGAGATAAGACCACCTAACCAGTTAGTTGAATCAGAAATTATAACAGAATATACTGATTTTTCAAAAGAATTTAAAAACTTTAATCTTGAAGTTGAAGGTGGAGAAATACCAGAAAGTCAGGTAATAACAGCATTTGGACCAAATGGTATTGGTAAAACAACATATGCAAAACTTCTTGCAGGAATAGAAAAACCAGATAATGGTGAAATTAAAGAAAAAATAGATATTGGATATAAACCACAATACATACAAACAGACTTTGATGGAACAGTAGAAGATTTCCTCTACATGAATGCTAAAGGATATACAACAAACCTTTTCAGAACTGATATCTTAAAACCATTTGATCTTGACAAAATACTTGATAAACAAGTAAGTAAACTATCAGGTGGGGAACTTCAAAGACTTGCAACAGCTGTAACATTATCTGAAGATGCTGATGTATATCTTCTTGATGAACCTACAGCATTCCTTGATGTAGAACAAAGACTTAAAGTTGCAAAGGCAATAAAACATATCGTAACACGTGATGATAAAGCAGCAATTATTATTGACCACGATATTGTATTTATTGACTATGTATCAGATCGTGCAATGGTATTTTATGGACAGTCAGGAGTTGAAGGAAAAGCAACAGCACCAATACATCTTCGTGATGCAATGAACAAATTCCTTAGTGATGTAAAAATAACATTTAGACGTGATAAGGAAACAAACAGACCAAGAGTAAATAAATATGACAGCTTCCTTGATAGGGAACAAAAACAGAAAGGTGAATACTACTACCTTGAAGAAGAACAATAATTTAATATAAAAAAAATAGATTTAATGGGAGAGTTTATATAGATGCATGTAATGATTATACCAACAATGGGATGTCCTGCAAATTGTAGCTACTGCTGGAGTTCTGAGCAAACATCACAGATAATGACAAAAGATACAGTTGATGATATAATAAATTGGCTTAAGAATTTTAAAAGTGAACCAACAACATTTACATTTCATGGAGGAGAACCATTACTTGCAGGATATGAATTCTATGAATATGCACTAGGGGCAATTGCAGATGAGTTAAGTGATCTATATCCTGCATATGCAATACAGACAAATTTATGGTTGATGGATGAAAAAATAGCAAAGCTTTTTAAGAAATATGACATTCCAGTGGGAAGTAGTCTTGATGGACCTCGCCGGTTTAATGATATTCAAAGAGGAGTTGACTACTATGATAAGACCATGCATGGATATGAAATAGCAAAAGAAAATGGATTAAATGTAAGTTTTATTAGTACATTTACAAATTTCTCAATAAAACATAAAGAGGAAATATTTAATTTCTTTAAAGATAATCATCTTAACATGAAGATCCACCCAGCATTAAGTTCAATAAAAAGTCATAAGAGTGATAATTTTGCACTTGATCCTGAAGATTATGGGGAGTTAATGCTTTACTTGCTTGATGAATACCTGGATATTGCAGATACTGTTGAGCTTAAAAATATTGATCATCTCTGCAAGGGAGTATTAAGAAAAAAGGGATGTGTATGTACATATGTAGATTGTATGGATTCAACCTTTGCAATAGGACCTGATGGAAGTATCTATCCATGCTATCGTTTTGTTGACATGCCAGATTTTAAAATAGGACACATATCAGATGCTCCATCATATGAAGAGCTTATGGACAGTAAAGCTGAAAAACTACTCAAACAATACAAGGAATTTGTAGATGAAAAGTGTCATGACTGCAAACACATAGACTACTGTCGTGGAGGATGTCCATACAATGCACTTGTAATGGATGAAAAACACCAGGTAAGCTGTGTAGATCCACACTGTACTGCATATAAGATGATCTTTGATAAGATTGATGAGCTTATGAATCAAAAACTAAACTTTGCATTTGATGAACTAAATGATGTAATAGAAAAAGATTTCAACTTCACATTAAATGTAGGATTTGAAAACAAGCCAAAAGAAGACACAAAGAAATTCACAGTAATGGATATAGCACTAAAAGACTAAAAAAAATAACCTTTATATATAATCTCCCTATTTTTATCCCCTTTTTTTGAAATATTTCACAAATACAGTTGTTCGTATTTAATAATACTACTTTTAAGTTATTAATACATTAAAAATAGATATATATAATAGTATAACATATTAATTATACATTATTTTAAGCATTTAAAATAAAATAATTAAAATAAATAAGAATTTAATAATTTAAGAGGATAATTATGAAAAATAATACTAATAATAAGTTAATTTCATTCATTATTATTCTACTGTTTTTTATAACAATAATATGTGCAGTAAATGCAACAGATAATGTAGATGATACAACAATATACACATATAGTGAAGATAGTACACATCAATTATCACAACCTGACATAACAACTGCAAATAAAGATAAAAAAAGTAGTGATAGTAAGATAAATACAAACCAAAAACAAACAAAACAAGCAATAGATGTAAATAACTATGAAGAACTCTACAATAAAATAGAAGACATCAAGGCAAACTCAACAAACAATGAGGAAACAATAAATCTAAACCCAGGAAACTACGATATAACAAAAACAATAAACTGGATGAATACAAAAACAACAAAAACACTCACAATCAATGGAAACAAACAAACACTAGATGGACAAGGACAATACCAATTTATAATAATTCAACAAATGGATCAGTGATAAATAATAAAGGAACAGTTAAAATTGAAAACTCAAATTTTAACACAAACAATGCAACACGTGGAGCAGTAAACTACAATGATGCTGGTAATCTGACAATTAATTCATCAAACTTCACAGATAACTATGCAACAGAAAATGGTGGAGTAAACTATAATAGTAATGGTAATTTAATTATTGAAAATTCAAACTTCAATGATAATGTAGCAGATTTTGGTGGTGGAGTAAATACCAACTATCTTGGAAATGTATCAATAATAAAATCATACATAACAGGCAGTGCATCAAATTCAGGTGGAGTTAACAATAATCTATTTGGTATTTTAAAAATTATTGACTCAAATATCACATCAACTTTTTCAACACATAATGGTGGAATAAATTATAACAATAATGGTACTTTAATTATTGAAAATTCAAATTTCATAGACAATAATGCTACAGGATGTGGTGGAGTAAACTATAATGAAGCAGGTATTATATCAATAAATAATTCAAACTTTACAGATAATAATGCTACAGAATTTGGTGGAGTAAATTATAATACTGATGGTAACATTACAATAAACAACTCAAACTTCAATAAAAACAATGCAAATTGTAGTGGAGTAAATTGTAATGTTCTTGGAAATACTGTGATTGAAAATTCAAACTTCTCAGATAATACTGCTACCTATGGTGGAGTAAATTGTAATGAAATGGGTAATTTAAGTATTGAAAATTCAAATTTTAATTGTAACAATGCAACAGTAGGAGGTATAAATTATAACCAAAATGGTGCTACTTTAACAATAAGAAATTCCAATTTCACATCTAATACTGCAGAAGATTCAGGTGCAATAAATTATAATTCATATGGTAATTTAACAATATATACTTCAAGTTTTTCACATAATACTGCTATGTATGGGGCTGTAAATTATAACAATAATGGTATTACAACAATAGATAACTCAAACTTTACAAATAACAATGCAACAGATGGAGCAGTAAACTATAACAAAGCTAATATGACAATTACAAATTCAAACTTCAACACAAATAAAGCATCAGCTAATGGTGGTGTGAATTATAACTATGCAAATGCTACTTTAGCAATTGTATCTTCAAACTTCACAAGCAATAATGCAAAACGTGGAGGAGTAAATCTTAACAATGGAACTTTAACAATTACCACATCAAACTTCAACAATAACAATGCAAGTTCAGGTGGTGTAAATTATAACTATGCAAATGCTACATTAACAATAAACATATCAAGCTTTACATCAAATACTGCAACAAGTGGTGGAGTAAACTATAACAATAAAGGTAATATAACAATAGATACTTCAATCTTCACCTTAAATAATGCAAAAAGTGGTGGAGTAAACTATAACTATGGAAGTAATTTAACAATTAATAATTCAGGCTTCACAAATAACTCAGCAGATGCTAATGGTGGTGTAAATTATAACCAAAATAGTAATCTTATAATTGTATCTTCAAACTTCACAAGCAATAATGCAGTATATGGTGGAGTAAACTATAATAGAAATAATTTAACAATAGAAAATTCAAATTTCATAACTAACAAGGCAGTATGTGGTGGAGCAAACTATAATGATGGTGCTAACTTAACAATTAACAACTCAAATTTCACAGGCAATGTTGCAACATCAAATGGTGGAGCTATAATATCTTATACTTCATTAAATAGTCTGTTGTATATTGAAAATTCAGTATTTATTAATAATTATGCAAATGATAATTCAGCTATATGGATAAAAGGATTAAATACAACAACAATAAAAATAGCACACTTTCAAATAAACTTAACTCATCAATTAATCCCATAAAACTAACATCTCCACTATTAATAAAAGATCTGGAAAATACTACAGTTGTAAACTTCACATATAATGGTAGTGTAATTAATCAAACAACACCAGATGCAAATAAAACAGTAGCAGTTAATTATACATTTAAAGATGTAGGAGTTAAAACAGTAAATATTAACTATCCAATACTTATGGGAAATAATATAACTCTCACAGTTGATGTGCTTAAAGATAATGTTAGCATGGAAATTATGAATATTAATGAAACTAAATCTGCAGGAAAACTTAATGTTGAAGTATTTATTAAAGATAGTAAAAATAACACTGTAAATGATGGATTCATAATATTTAAAATCAATGGAAAAACCATAAAAGAACAATATAATAGTAGTAAAACACTTAAAGTTGCAGTGGTAGATGGATGTGCAAAACTTAGCTATAATCTATATAACTTTGATAATAAAACTGTACTTGGATGTGGAGTATATAATCTTGAAGTTAAATATATAAGTGAAAACTATAATACACAAAGTGCAAATAAGACTTTAAATCTAGTGAAAACAAAACTTGGTGACAACCAACTAGGTCCTATTAGAGTTAAAGTAAATGAAAATGCTAAAATTAAGATGACATTAACTGATGAATTTGGAAACTTCCTTAAAGGTGAAAACACTGTAATTATCAGAATTAATGGAAGAACACAAATAAGGCAGGAAATTAAAAATGGAAAACTCGATGTCATATTAGATACAGCTAATTTCTCAGCAAAAAAATACACAATAAACATGGCAATATCATCAAATAATAGATATGAAGATGTATATAGAATTCCAACAACACTAACAATCATAAAAAGAAATGCAATATTAAACATTGATAATACAACAACACATACAAATGGGAAAACTACCAATACATGCAACAGTGAAAGATACAGATGGAACTCTTCTTAATGGATCTGTAACACTTAAAATTAATGGTGTTGTGCAAAAAGATGCAAGTGGAAATGTTATTAAATTTGATGTTACAGATGGCATAGTAGATGGTATATATCAACTTCCAGCAATGAGTGCTAAAAACTATACACTATCACTTATGTATGTAAATAGTAAATATTCAACACAGGCAAATTCAACACTCATATTAACAAAAACAGACATTGAAGATCTTGACATTAAAGAAGTAGTAACACAAAAAGGTGATGATACAACAATAAAAACACAGATAAAAGACATAACAGAAAAACCATTAGTTGGAACTACAAAGGTAGTAATTAAGATAAATGGTAAAAAGGTAAATTCAACAACAATAAGCAGTGGAATGGTAGATGATAAAATAACAACAATAATAAACAATGGCATACTTGACACAACAATCGATACACACAACATGAAAGAGGGAAACTATAATATGACAATAATACTTGGTGAAAACAGCTACTACAACTCAAAAACTGTGATGATACCACTTATAATAAAGTAAATAGAACATTATAGTTTTTTTTCGTATCTCATCTCCCCCTTTCTTCTCTTTTTTTTATATAAATTTTTTAAAAATATAATTCTAATTACAAACATATAAATATATTATAAAAAGAAGAATTCTAATTTATTTTCAATCATGGAATTTTTCACAATATAGGAGTTTTATTTTATATGACTAACAAATATAAGGAGTTTATATGTAATAATAAATCAAATATTTTATATGTTTTCATATTATTATCTATACTACTTTTAATAACTATTCCTAAATTACTTATGCAATACCATGTAGGAGTTGCAAATTGGGATAGTTTTCTATATCTTGAAAATGGTCGTAACTTCGCAAAGATGGGATGGGGTGATGTTCCAAGTATTGCTCCAGTATTTCCTATGATGATTGCTAAGTTATTTTTACTTGCAGGACATACATATTCAGAGGCAATATTTAATCTTGATGCACTCTTTTATATCATAGGTGTTATTGGTGTATATCTTATTTTAAGATTTAAGTTTTCAAATCTAACATCACTTCTTGGAAGTATGATCTATGCCACATTTACACTTCTCTATTCATGGGCAGCAATTGGTGGTAATGATATTATAGGAACAACAGGTACAATACTTACAATTTACCTACTACTAAAGGCAGCTGGTGGTAATTCTAAGTTTTACTATTTGATGTTTCCTATTGCAGCTTATTCATTTCTTTCAAGATATACAGCAGGTGTAATGCTTTTTGCAATAATATTTTATATCCTCGTAAATAAGCTTGATATGGCAAAGATTAAGGATATTATAGTTGGAGCAGTTATTGGAGTAGTAAGTATAGTATGGTTTTTAAATCAGTTTAATAAAACACTTGGTACACCATTTCCATTTCTTGGACAATTTAGTGGTACAGTATCAAATGTTAAGGTGATGGATGCAGGATTTCTACCAGATTCATGGTATTATATAAATCATATACCAAACTATCTTGCAAGTACAATACCACGTGGTGCAACATTTAATGCACTTATAAATCCAATGGGAAATATTCCAACAATACTATCAACACTTTACATTATACTTATGGTGGCAGGAATTGCAGCTGTATTTTACAAGATTATCAAAACTGTATATACATCAGATATTAAATTTGCAACAAAGAAAAATATCACATTAACAATTCTTGCAGCTGTATTGTTTATTGTATGTTTTATAACAATATGTGGTGTATCATATCTTATGTCATCTATTATATTCATGGTTGCACTTTTAATATTATACTATGTTCTTAGAGGCTATGATATTAAATATCTTGACTATGATTTTATGATGATACTACTGTTGTTTGTATATGTGGTTTTCCAGTCTGTAATTTATACAAAAAATGACAGATACTTCATAACAGCACTTCCATTTATTGCATATTTCATAATTAATGCTATTAGTTGTATTTATGAATTTATAGATTCAAAAATATCTCTAAAACCTAAAATATCAACAATCATATCTATATGTGCTGTTATATTTTTAGTAGTTAATGCACTTTCATTTACACAAAGTATACCAACTGAAAATCAGTACTCAGATATTGATGATGCATGTAACTGGTTTAATGAAAATCATGGCAATTATAACAATTCAACAATTATATATTCAGATAACTGGCCTGCTGTTACATGGTATCTTAACTTATATATTCAAAGAGGAGTACCAGAATCAGACACACCAGATGGACTTGCCGAGTTTTCAAAGTTTATGTTATGTGAAAATTCAACACATAGTGCAGCATCATACTATATTCAGACAACAAATACAGATAAAAATATGACTTTTCCTGGATTTTCAAAGATCTATGAAAAAGGAACTGTTGCAATCTATCAAAATAACTACCTAGAAGATCATAATCAGTCACAATTTAGAAGTAGTGAATATAGAAACTATACAGATAACTTATTTAGCAATATGACAGAGGAGAAATAATAAATGTTTGAAAAACTAAATACTAAGAAAAATATGCTAGCTGTTGTTTTTGTATGTTCTGTCATATATACATCAATTCTTGTATGTATGCAAAATATTATTGGTGTTAATTACTGGGATATATTTGTATATCTTCAAAATGCAATGTTATTTTCAAATATTAATATTGGAAGTCAACTTGCACTTCCACCAGTACTTTCTCTTCTTGTTGCAATACCATTTAGAATGGGATTTATATCAGAGTTAAGTTTGTTTTGTGTTTCAGGATTGCTTTTTATTGCACTTCTTGTTGGAATATACCTGCTTTTCATAAGACGATATACACCTTTTATATCATTTATGGGAAGTATGTTTTTTGGAATGCTTTCTGTTGTTGTAACATGGGCTGTTAGTGGTTCATGTGATCTTCCAGCATTATCATTTGCAATATGGGCAATACTTTTTACAATCTATGCACTTGACTATGATTTTAAATACTTCTATGTTGCATTTATATGCTTTATATGTGCATTTTTCACACGTTATACTGAAGGATTTATCTTATTTGTAATTCTTAGATATTTTGTTATGAATATTGATAAATTTAAAAAACAGGCAACAAAGAAGAAGGTTATAAAGTTAGTGGCTTTCATGCTTTTATGTGGTGGTGTTATTGCTGCTGCATATCTTATAAATCAGGGAAGAATTCCATTTATTAGCCAGTTTATTGAGGTGTCAAAAAGTAGTCAGGTATCAAGTGTAAATATTGGATATGATCCAAATCCATTGTATTATATCCAGAATATGCCACAGCTTTTAACATCAATGTATGTATCATCTACATATGATGCTACACTAACTTGTGTATCTAATATGCCAACAATTCTTTCATATGTTATCATGGCACTTGCAGCTGTAGGTGTTGTATCTGTATTTTATCCACTCTTTAAAGATAGATGTGAATTTAGCAGATCTGATAAAATCATTATAGCAATATGTACACTTTTAGCTATTGTATGTATAATTTCATACACTCATGTATCTTATATAATATCAGAAGTACTTTTCCTTGCAGTAGTGATCTTATTATGTAAGAAGTTTCGAAGTAAATTTAATGATATGGATATATCTATGTTTATATTAATGGGAGTTTTCATAATAATGCATTCCTATCATCCAGTAAAAGTTGACAGATACATAATGGCAGTATTCATACCTGTAGTATACTTCATGATAAAAACAATAGTTGAAATACCAAAACTAAACATAAAAAATGCAACAAAAATAATAGCAGTACTACTAATAATATTAACACTAATAAATACAAGCTACATCACATCACTAGCACATCCAAATGAACATACAACAGATGAAAAAGATGCAGCAAACTGGCTTCAAAACTACGATGAAAACTACACACAACACAACATATCATCAGATCGAGGAGTAGCATTTAGCTGGTATCTAAAAAAATACACATACACAACAATACCAAGGGTAGTTGAGGCAAACAACGACTCATTTAATGAGACATTAAATTCAATAAATGCAACATACTACATAGATTCAACATCAAACCTAACACATATAGATGGATATCATGAAATATATTCAAGTAACTCAACACAGATAAATAAGATAAAAATATATGAAAAAAATTAAAATATAAAAAAAAGGGAATAATTTGCAATGTATAGTAAAGATGAAATAATAGAAAAAATAACACAAATAAGACAACAAATCAACCATGAACAAGTTGATGTAGAAATAAAAGACATACAATATAAAGACGATGAACTTACAATAATAACACCAGATAGACCAGAAAAATCAATAGTAATAGGAAAAGGTGGATGGGTAGTAGGAAAACTTAAAGAAGATCTTGGCGTTAAATCTGTCCATGTAGTATCATATACAGATATAATGCTTAAAGAATATCAGATGAATCTATCACTAAAACATCTAAAAAAGATGATGCAAAACGGCACAATAGATGATAAATACATGGAAGTATTTGAAAATATCTATGAACTACTCACACTTAAAGCACAAAGAGCATATGACAATACCATAGTTGCAAATTACATAAAAGAAAACATAGACAGAAAACCAGTAGATGGAGCAGACGTTGTAGTTGCATTATCTGGTGGTGTTGATAGTAGTTTTTCAACTCTTCTTTCAAAAGCTGTAGGATTTAATATACATCCAATGACAGTAGATCCAGGAACAATAGTACTGCCAAAACAATTCCATCGTAACATTGATAATTTAGTTGAAAAAATAGGCATAAAACATGAATACCTGAAAACTGACATGTCAGATATAATAAATGATGCACTATCAGGTAAAATACATCCATGTGGACGTTGTTCATCACACATTGAAGATGTAATAACACAAAAAACACGTGATCTAAATATATCATGTATGATCTATGGAGATCTACTATCTACAGGTTCACAATCTGTAGTAAAAAAAGATTCTCTAATGAGAATAAATCTACCAGCACTCTTTAGAATGGAGAAAACTGAGATTAAAAATGTAATCATCAACTATGATGTTAAAAAAATAAAAGGATATGGATGTCCACTTATTGTTGAAGTTCATAAGAATCATCCACAATACAGGTCATTTTCAATACAAAGAGTTCTACGTGAAACACGTGCTGGTATACTAGAACCTGGTGAAGCTCTAGATTTAATTAGAACTATTTAATTAATTCAAGAACACCATATGCTATAAGTATAAGACCTATAATGTATGCAGCTAAGTTTGGATAAATTAATATAAGCAATCCTAAAATTACAAGGATTGTATATCCATATCTTTCAAGATTTGTCAAAACATCCACTCCCAAATTTTCCCTTTTTTTTATTCATTTAAGAATTTTTCCATGTTATCTATTGCATCACGTACAGCAGATGGTGCACATCCACCTTTTACTGTTCTTGATTTTACATTTAATGCAGGATCAAGTGCTTGACGTATAAGATCCTCACCAAGTTCTATAGGTTCACCAAGAATTTCCTCAGACACTTTATTTACAAATTCATTATCAATATCTTCTGTTGTAATACCTTTCTCTATTGAATCTGATACAATTTTTCCAACAATTGTATGTGCACTTCTAAATGGAAGATTTTTTTCACGTACCATAATATCTGCTAGTTCTGTTGCTGTTGCAAAGTTTGCAGATGCAAGCTGTTTTGTTCTTTCTTTATTAATTGTAAGTGTTGCAACCATACCATGTACAATTTTAAGAATATCATTAGTATTATCTACTGTATTCCATAGATGTGGTGTAAGTTCTTGTAAGTCACGGTTGTAGCTGTGAGGTATTGCTTTAAGCATACTTAGTATTGTCATAAGTTCTCCATATGCTACTGTACTTTTTCCACGTGCAAGTTCTGCAATATCAGGGTTTTTCTTTTGTGGCATAATTGATGATGTAGATGAATATGCATTTGAACATTCAACCATTCTAAATTCATAACTACTCCATATTACAATTTCATCTGCTATTTTTCCAAGTGTTGTTGCAAGCATTGCATAGTCAAATGCTGCTTCTGCAACAAAGTCACGACTACTTACAGAGTCAATTGAGTTATCCATTACTTCACTAAATCCTAATAGCTCTGCTGTTCTTTGACGATTAATTGGAAATCCTGTTGTTGTAAGTGCTGCAGCACCAAGTGGACTTATATCTACACGTTTATATGTATCATAGAATCTTTCACAATCACGTCTTAGTTCATTTGCATATGCCATTAGGTGGTGTGCAAATGTTGTAGGTTGTGCATGTTGAAGGTGTGTGTATGCAATGAAAAGTGTGTCAAGGTTTTCTTTTGCCATTTCAACTATTGTTGTGATAAATTGTTTTATATTTTTGGTTGTATTTTCAATTTCACTTTTTAGTTTAAGACGTATATCTGTACATACCTGGTCATTTCTACTTTTTGCTGTATGCATAAATCCTGCTTCTTTTCCCACAAGATTTGTTACATAGTCTTCAATAGCCATGTGAATATCCTCAAAGCTAGGATCAATATTAAGTGCACTAAGACCTTCACTTTCAAGTTTATTTAATGCATTAATAATTTTAACACCAGCATCTTCTGGAATTATTCCTTCTTCCATAAGCATAGTAGTATGTGCACGGTTAGTTTTTACATCTTCTTCAAAAATTCTCTGATCAAACTCAATAGATGTTGAAAATGCAGCAGCATCATCAGTCATCTTTTCATCAAAACGTCCAGCTCTTAAAAAGTCATCCATAAAAAATCAATTCCTAAAAGTTTTTATTTAATTTAAAAAAATAATTTATATAATTAAAATTCCTAAAAAATGTAATCTAAATTTTTATATTAAAAAAAATAATAATTACTTCATATAAAACTTATATTTCTATTAATCTTTAAATGTTTCTAAAAAAAAGCCATGGAATATATACTAAAATTATAAATAAAATTTTAAAAGTAAAAATAAAAAAGTATTTGGTGGTGAAAAGAAAATTTTTTTTTTGGATTTATGTATTTTTAGATTTGTGTTTATGAATAATTAATAGTTAATAATAAAATCAACTCTTAATATCTAATATTATATTTATAAAATATATTTAATAAACCTTTCCAAAATACAAAATCACTTAAAAAAAAAATTAAATAAAAAATAAACATTAAAACTAATTATGCTTATTCATTTTTCCATTGTGTGTATCCACAACGACCACATGCGTATCTGTCACCGTGATCTGCCATGAAAATACCGTGTGAACATCTTACACATTCAGGATTTTTTCTCACGATTTTACCGTCTTTAACTTCATATAATTCGTATTTTTTTGACATTTAAATAATCTCCCTAATATCTAAGCTTATTCTTCTGCTTCTTCTTCTACTTCTTCAACTTCAGGTTCTTCGTTTTTGCTTATAACAGCTGCTGGTTCGATTTCGTTGAGTTTTTCAACAGAGTCGTAAATTTTTGCAAAACCTTCAGCTTTAGAAACTCCATAACTAGGCTTCATTGTGTCCACCACGAGGAGATCATTAGATGAGTCTTCCATAGCAACAAGTTTGTGTTTTACATCTAATAATTTTGGTGTTCCTTCTTCTGGGTATTCGCATTCAAATTCAATTTCAATCCTATTGAGTAAAGGATTTTCTTTACGATTAATTACATTTATATCCATATTATCACTATTCATTAATTAATTGTTTATAAAAATTTTCAACCTTATCAAAGGCTTCATCAACTTTAAGCATTACAACACCTTCTTTAGGTTGTCCATAAAGAATAAGAGTGTCGCTTGGTGCTTTTAATACGCAAGGTAAAACTGCCAAATCTTCTTCTCCATCTACAATGATAATTATACGATTATCACTACTAGCATTATTTAAAGCATTATCTATTGCTTCATCTAATTCTTCAGTTAAATACCCTGCAGGGTTATTTACATATACTATATTATCTGTATGATCTAAGTTATTTTGTACAGGTTCTCTTTCAATCAAGTTATCAATAATACATATCTGAGGATGCATTTGCATTTCAACAAGATTTCTAGATGTAACATCACCTATACTAATTATAAGCTTATCTTCTGATAATTGTTTTTTTAGTGGATCTTTGATTAAATCAATAGATTTGTGCAACTCACCTAAAGGTTCTTTTAATTCTCCTCTAAGAGATTTTGGTAGTTTTAGCACAGATTATATCTCCCTAAAATTTTTATTTAAATTTATTTACTGACTTTTAATGCATATCTGCCAGGAGTTTCAATATCTACTTCTTTAGCTAACATTGAGTTTTCTGGATCAGTTACAACAATAAGTCCACTCCAATCACTAGATGTTTCTTCCCCACATAAAGGACATTGCTTTTCATATGAGATATATTTACATCTTTGACATGCTCTTTCAGCCGCCATAATAATTCCCTCATTTAACTAGGTTCATACTTCTTCATTAAAATTTTTAAGTTTTTCTTCTTCAATCCATTCGAAACGACCAAGACCTGGCTGTCTCATTGTTAGACCAATTTTACAATCTTTTGTTGAGTTACCTTTCATACTAAGAGCTACAATTCTTGCTCTTACAAAGTTAGTTTCATCAAGAGATTTATCAGTTTCATTTGCAACTAAAGCTCCACGTTTCATATCATATGTAATGTAATCATTTGTGATCTGTGAAACGTGTACAAGTCCATCCATAGGACCAATTCTTACAAATGCACCGAATTCTATAATTTCAATAACTTCTCCATCAACAATTTCATGTAACATAGGTTTATAGAATAATGCATTGAATTTTACATGATAAAATGCTGCTCCATCACCGATAACAACACGTCCCTCATCATGTTCAAGAACATCAGTAACTATTACAAGTATACCAAGATTTTTATCAACTTCTCCAACATATTTCCTATTAAGAATTTCAGCTGCAACTTCATCAAATGGCTGATCAAACATACTAGGTGGAACTCTTACTGTATCTTCAATGGTTACTATTTCGTACACTTTATTAACCTCAGTAAAATTTTTTTATTTATTCATATTTTTCTTTATAAAGTTCGATAGCATGCATTACAGCATCTTTTGCAGCACTACTGTCTTCCCAGCCATTAATTTCAACAGTTTTGTTTTCTAATGCTTTATATTGGCTGAAGAAATGTTCAATTTCTTTAAGGTAATGTTCTGGTAGTTGTGAAATATCATCAATACCTTCAAATCTTGGATCTTCAAGAGGTACTGCAAGAAGTTTATCATCACTATCTCCTTGGTCAATCATTCTCATAATTCCAATAGGTCTAGCTTCAATAATACATCCAGGGAATGTTGGTTGATCCATAATTACAAGTACATCAAATGGGTCTCCATCGTCCCAGAGTGTTTTTGGCATAAAACCATATTCTGCAGGATAGTGGAATGGTGAGAATAATACACGATCAAGAGCAAAAGCTTCTTTATCTTTATCATATTCATATTTATTACGTGATCCTGTAGGAATTTCTACAACTACTGTAATTTCATCAGGTACATCTGATCCTGAATTTATATCTTTCCAAAGATTCATAGTATATTTCCTCCAAATAATCTATATTTTAATTCCAAATTTCTTATAATTTTAAACTTAAAGTCTTATATCTACTTAAGATATCCATCAACTTCAAGAAATCTATGCTGTCTTAAATAAACTACATTAATACCTCTTTTTTTTGCACGCATTTTAAGATTCCTATCGTTAGTACACAATACATCTCCCACATTGCAGTATTTAAGAAGTACATTATCTACATGTTCACCATTTCTATCAATTTCATCAACAGTAAATGGATCACACTTTGCAATCTGTAATGCTACAGATGCTGCAAGTTTATTTTTACCCTTAGATTTCTTTTTAAGTGTAGTTAATTCATCAATTACAATGGATGGAACAACTAAATCATAATATGATGGCAAGATACTCTTTAGTTGATCTGCAACATCAATATTTAGCTGAAACATCATCATCAAAAATTTGTATCAACTACTGCCTTATATTTTGATGATACCATAACCAATAAGCCTCCATCTTGCCCCTACACGACGACTTAATGCAACACGTTGACCTTCTTCTGCACATACAGGAAGTCTTAGTTGTACATCAACCATGTTTTTTCTTGCACTACTTACAAGTCCAACAGTTGTGGTTGTACCAATGTTTATCATTAAGTTTTCAGATGATCTTATAGGTTCAACATCTGTTTCATTTCTTGTACCAACAACACGATCAAGGAGGAATGTTTCCATAGTAAATTCCATGATTGTATCTGGTAATGTTCCAGGTTTTCCTGCTATAGATCCTGAAAGTGAATCTGCCTTTGTAAGTGATGGGTCAAGTTGTAATGCTACACCAATTAATCCTCCAGGTTGAACTTCATCAACAAAGTTATCAGCAGCTTCAAGACCTGTGATTGTTGATGTTAAACTCTTCCATTCAGATTTACCTTTGTGTTTAACCTGAATACCTGGTTTAATTTCGATTTCATCTCCAACTTTAAGTTTTCCCTGTACAAGAGATCCTCCAATAATACCACCATTAATTTTTTTAGGTGTTGTTCCAGGTTTGTTAATATCAAATGATCTTGCAATGTAAAGTTTTGGATCTTTACTTAGTGATCTTTCAGGTGTTTTTATGTATTGCTGTATTGTTTCAATAAGAATATCAATATTTGCACCTTGTTGAGCTGATATAGGTATGATTGGTACACCATCAGCACATGTTCCTTTTACAAACTCCTTAATTTCATGGTAGTTTTCTATTGCTTTTTCCTTAGTTACAGTATCAACCTTGTTTTGGACAACAATAACATTTTTTACACCAATAACATCTAAAGCCATTAGGTGCTCTTTTGTCTGTGGCTGTGGACATGGTTCATTTGCTCCTATTACAAGGATTGCACCATCCATAATTGCAGCACCAGAGAGCATTGTAGCCATAAGTGTTTCGTGTCCTGGTGAATCAACAAATGATACTTTTCTAAGTACTTCTGTTTCAGAACCACATACTTCACAAGTTTCTTTTGTAGTGTAACATTGCGGTGCTTCACATTCAGGACATTGTCTGAATGTAATATCAGCATAACCAAGTCTTATTGAAATTCCTCTTTTAGCTTCTTCACTATGTGTGTCTGTCCAAATTCCAGATAAAGCTTTAGTTAATGTTGTTTTACCATGATCAACGTGACCTACTAATCCAATGTTAATTTCGGATTGTACTTTCATAAGTTACACCTCCAATTAATTAAATATAAAAATCCAAGCTCATAACTATTATTAGTTAGAGAGTTGAAATTTCATATTTATTCTTCTTGTTCTTCTTCAGGTTCTGCAAAGATTTCAGTTAAGGTTTGTTCTCCTCTTTGTGAAACTTTAACATTTATTTGGGATATATCATCAGCAATTGTGTTTCCACGTACTGTTTTTCTTCTTCTTAATCCTTTTTTGGTAGGTTTAAATCCTGTTCCACCGCTTACGAGACTTTTGAATCTTCTTGTTCCGTCAACGTCTGCTTTCATTGGGAAACCGTTTTTGTCACTACCACCTGTAATTTCTAATTTGTAACCTTTAAGACCGAGAATTCCACCGTTGAATTCATCTCCGATTTTAAGACCGTTTACAACTTTTGCGTCGTTTCCTTCAAGTTCTAATTGGTAAGTTACATCTTCATCTGATACTACTACTTTGTATACCATTATATGTCTCCTTATAATCTTTTTTTGGTTTTAAGTAAAATTTTTTTTAGAGTAGTTTTTCTACTTAAAATAAAACTACTATAATTTTTGGTTATTGTATAAAACTTTTTTTATCTATTCAAAAAAGTCTTCATATTCATCTTCATCTAAAGTATCAAGTTCACTCCAATCAGTGTTAATACTTCCCCAGTTAGGATCTTCTGATTGTTGTTTGATTTCTTTAAGTTCATCCATTGTATGAATTTCATCATCTAGAAGTTTTGATTTAAATTCATCTTCTATAGCAAAGAAGTTCTGCTCTGACATGTCAACATACAATACATCGCCTTCTTCGAAGTCTTTTTCAAATACAGCATCTTTTATTGCCATAGCAACTTGTGATCCTCTTGATGCTTTTGAAAGATTTTCTCCATTATCTTCCATACTTTCAACAGAACCTACAACAACACCTTTATCATTTATAAGATCTACACCTGTTTGTATAATTCCTGACATAATTTCAACACCAGCAATTGCAGGTTTACTGTGCCTAAATACAAGCTTTGGTATGATTCTTATCTTGGAAGGTCTGATAATTGATGCTAATTTCTTCTCTTTTTGACGTTCTTTAGCAGTATTTACCCATTCAAGGTAGTCTTCAGTTAACTGATAAATTACCTTATCTTGGAATACCTTAATTTCTTGATTATTAAGTTCTTCTTCTGCTGATGGTAGAATACTTACATTAAATCCTACAACTACTCCATATTTCTTATCTTCTTCATACATTATTGATGCATTAATTATATCACGACGTGATATATCACCAATTTCTGCAGATTTAATAGGAATATCTTTTGCATCAAGGATATTAACAAGTGCTTCTAAAGAACCAAGAGTATCTGCTTTAACAATAATACCAACATCATTTGTTTGAATACGTATGTTATCAACTTCAGAGAGCAATTCATCTTCTACTTTATCATCATCTACGTTTGCAACTTTTAGTGGAGAACCAGATACTACATCATCAACATGGGGTGCTACAATTTTCACACCTGCTGCTGCTACAATTTCATCTGTTTTTTCAAACATTGTCTTTGATTCTCTGATTTCCTCAAGAGGCTTAGGTTTTAGCAGTGATCTTATCTTTGTAGATATTGCACGATTATCTTTTGTTAACATCATAATACGATCATTTTTATTTAAAAGACCATCGTATATGATAGTATCAATAGTTAATCCTAGACCTTTTTCTTCTTTAATTTCAAGTACTGTTCCTGCAGCAGGAGCATCTTCACTAATTTGAAGCTGTTCTCTAAGATATTGATATGCAAGTCCTAGAAGCATAGTTAAAAGTTCTGTTAAACCTTCACCAGTATATGCACTAATTGGAACTATAGTAATTTGACTTGCAAAGTTACTTACTCTATCAAATCTTTCAGATTCAAAACCTTCCTGGTGGAGGGTTCCAACAATTTCATAGAGTTTCTGGTCTAGTTCAAATATTACGTCACTATCCTGGTTTTTCATACTTTCTGTGAAAGACTTAGTATTTGTAGACTTCCACCTAGGTATTTTATCAATCTTGTTTGCTGCTACAACAAACGGTGTTTTTGATGATTTAAGAATATTTAAAGCTTCATATGTTTGAGGCTTAAATCCTTCAGTAACATCTAATATAAGAATAGCTAAATCTGCTAGTGATCCACCACGTTTACGTAGTGTTGTAAAAGCTTCATGTCCTGGTGTATCTATAAAAAATAGACCTGGTATATTTTCTGTAACATTCATCTTTTCAAGGTATTGACCACAAATTGATGAAATAACTTCCATTGGAATTTCTGTTGCACCAATATGCTGTGTTATACCACCTGCTTCTTTTGCTGCAATAGTACTACCTCTGATATGATCAAGAAGAGTAGTTTTTCCATGGTCTACATGACCTAAAACAGATACAATAGGTGATCTAGTCTTCATTTTTCTTATCTCCTATAAAAAAACATGTCCTTTATAAACTTAGTTATGAATTCATCTTATCTAAAATCTTAGAATAATATTCAAATCATAAAATATACCTATTATCTAGATGTATTATGTTGAATTTTACTAAAAAATATTTAATTTTCAATACTTTTTTTTATAAAATATTCTTTATTTCAAATAAAAAAATATTCTCTGAAAATACTTTTACTATTATTATTTCTATAAAATGTAGAATCTTGTCCAATTCTAAATTTCAAGCATATTAAATTATTAAGTCTAAAAGTTTTTACCAATAAAAAGAAATGTTAAGATATTATTTTTTTTACGCGTAAATTAAAATAAAATTTGGATTTTGAAGTTTTATTGGACTAAAACTTATATTTTATTTAATATCCTATCATTTATCATCTACATTGATAAACTAATAATAGCAAAAAAGAGCAAATAAAAGAAAAAATTTCTTAAATGGCTCTTATTCATATATTATATCTTCATCAGGTAATTCATAATCACAGAATTCTGATTCATCGAAGAATAAATTAATTTCTCTTTCTGCTGATGCTTCGGAATCTGAAGCGTGTATTACGTTACGTCCTAAGTCGATTGCATAATCTCCACGGATTGTACCAACATCTGCTTCTTTTGGATTGGTTGCACCAACCATTTTTCTTACCATACTTATTACATCATCGCCTTCTAATACCATTGCAAATACTGGTCCACTTGTGATGTATGATATTAAATCACCAAAGAATGGTTTGTCACTGTGTTCACCATAGTGTGTTTTTGCAAGATCATCAGAAATCATGAGAGTTTTAGCTGCTACTATTTTAATACCACGTTTTTCAAATCTAGCTAAGATTTCTCCAGTTAATCTTCTTTTAACTGCATCAGGTTTTAACATGGTAAAAGTTCTTTGTCTCATTGTTTAACCCACTTAACTTTTCTTGGAACTCTTCCAAGTTTATTGTTTTTTTCACATTTGCTGCTGCAGAAGAAAGAAATTGAACCATCTTTACGTACAAACATTTTTCCTGTACCTTCTGGCATTTCTTTTCCACAAAATGAACAATTTCTCATATTCAAACTCCTTTATTAAATAATTGTTGTATGAATATTCACAATTACAATAAAAAAATAATAAAAATCATAAACTCAATCTAAGGAGTTCTGATTTCTTTAGCTTCTCTTATTGTATCTAGTAACATTAAAATGTCGCCTTCTTTAATAGCACCCATAACGTTTCTAGTGAGTATTCGTCCTTTATCTCTTCCATCAAGTATTCTGCATTTTACTTGCATTACTTCTCCAGTCATTCCTGTTCTTTTTAAAACTTCAATAACTTCTGCTGGAGTACCGTCTTCCATATAATCACCTTATATTGTTTTGATTGGGTTGTTTTAATTTAAAAAATATAATATAAATAAATTCTTATTTTCTAATATAGTGAATTATTATCTTAATATAATAATTATATTATTTTAAAAAAAATTTTTAGAATAAAAAAAAATTTTAATTATAAAAATATTTTTGTGTTAAATTATTTCTGCCAATCTAAATTAGTTTTTGAGTTCTGCGACTTTTTCAACTATTTCGTTAACGAGTTCTTGACCTTCACCAGCATCGATGATACATGCAGATGCTGTGCCCACGTTAAGTCCAGCAGCTTCTCCTAATTCATCTTTGGTTGGAAGATATACGTAAGGAATTTCTTTTTCTTCTGCAAGGATAGGTAAGTGTGCAACGATTTCAGCTGGTTCGATGTCTTCTGCGATAACAGCTAAAGCAACATTGTTTCTTTCAATGTTTTTTGTTACTTCGTTTGTTCCTTTTCCTATTTTTCCTGTATCTCTTGCTACTTCTAAAGCTTCGTAAACTTTATCAGCTATTTCTTTTGGTACTTCAAATTTTACATATACTGAATTTGCCATTTAATGTCCTCCATTATCATCTGGCTTTTAACCATCCATTACAAGTAAATATTATATATTTCAATTTTTAATGGGAAAGTGAGAATTTTCCATAAAGATTTATGTTATATAATCTTGCTTGGCTGATTAAATGACCTATTAATAAAATATTTTATATATAATAAAAAATATTCTAATTTAAAACTCCTTAATGAGTGAGATAACTCATTCGCTCACAGTTTTAAGTATGTTAAAAATTAGTTATTATTTAATTATATATCTTATTTAATATAAAGTTATGTATTTATTCTACATAAATAAAAATTAGAATTACAATAAAATTTACTAGTTTTTTGTAATTTAATATTTATAAAGAAGATTTTTCCTCTTCCATATTATATGTTATATTATAACTCATAAAAAAAAATTAATACTTTTAAAAATATGAATTTCCTAACTAATGCCTAAATTTTTAGATAAAATAAATTTTTTTTAGTTTTTATATTTATAAACATGAATTGTTAATATAAAAGAGTAACTACAAACATTAATATTAATATATAAGAAAATAAAATTCAATCTATTTATTCTATTATGGATATAAAATGAAAATTAATCCTAAAAATAAATAAGGGTGGTGAAGTAATACCTTGAATGCCTATATTGAAATTCTAAGACCAGGCAATGCTTTCATGGCAGTAGTTGCAGTAATACTAATGGCAATTATTGACAAACAATTTACAGCAAATGTATTAATAGGCTGTATACTAGTATTTATTGCAACAGGTGCAGGAAATGTAATAAATGACTACTTTGACTTTGAAATTGATAAGATAAACAGGCCAGATAGGGCAATACCATCAGGTCGTATAAAAAGAGAACATGCACTATATTATAGTATAATACTTTTTATAATCTCAATCATTCTATCATTTACAATATCTACTGAAATTGTAGCAGTTGTAGTAATATGTGATATATTAATGATACTATATGCATATGATTTTAAAAAACGTATACTAATTGGTAATATAACAGTTGCACTACTTACTGCTATTACATTTATATATGCAGGAGTAATAGTTTCTGATGTAAATCTAGGATTTTATCTTGCAGTATTTGCATTTATCATGACATTATCTCGTGAAATAATAAAAGATACAGAAGATATAATAGGAGATCGTCAAGCTGGTGCAAATACATTTCCAATAAAATATGGACAAAAAAGTGCAGTAATAGTTGCTGTAATTTTAAATATAATTGCATGTATACTAACACCATTTCTATATACAACAGGAGTATTTGACATAGACTACCTTGTTGTTGTAGTATTTGCTGATATTCTATTTTTAATATCAGCTAAAATGGCACTAAGTGATTATTCAAAAGAAAATCTTCATAAAGTTTCAAGTTACATGAAAATAGCAATGTTCATATCATTTATATCATTTATGCTTGGAAGCTGGATAAATATAATACCAGTATAGAAACATTACAAAAAAAATATCTCCCCCTCCCCAATTATTTAATATTTTTTTTTAAAACTAATTTTTATCTGTGGATTTTACCCTCCTTTTATTTCATAATATTAGATAAATGTTAATTAAAAATGAGAATCTTAATTAATTATTAACTATTATATTAAATACAAAAAATAAGAGGTGGATGAGAATATGAATCAAGATAATATAAATGACATACTACTATATGATGAAACAGTATTTAAGGATGTAACAGTGTTTAATCCTGACTATATACCAGAAAATTTCAAGCTTCGTGATGGACAAATTCGTGAAATGGCACTCTCCATACGACTTCTACTTCAAGGAGGAAAAGCAATAAATAACCTTATACTTGGACCTCCTGCAACAGGAAAGACAACAGCAGTAAAGAAGTTATTTGAAAGTGTAGAATATAACTATTCAAATAAAATAGTATGTATACATATAAATTCACAGCTTCATTCTACAAAGTTTGACATATTCTCACAAATATATAAGAAAGTCTTTGGACACACACCACCTGAAACTGGAGTTCCATTTGCACGAATATATAACAGTATAATGAATGAATTATCACAAAAAAACATGGCACTTATTGTAGCACTTGATGATATAAATCACCTATTTTCAAAAAATGTGATAAGTGAGGTATTCTATGATATACTACGTGCATATGAATCATATCCAAATGTAAAAACAGCCATCTTTGCAATACTATCAGATGTTGAATTCAGACACGTACTTGATAAAAATGTAGGATCAATATTTAATGCAAATGAAATACATTTTAGCCCCTATACATACGATGAAATGTCAATGATTCTTAAAGAACGAATAAAGCTAGGTTTCTATCCAACAGTAATAAGTGATGAATTAGTTGATGAAATAATAGATTATACATATAGTAGTGGAGATCTACGTCTTGGAATTGACTTACTTTGTATGAGTGGAAACAATGCAGAAATCAGGGCATCAAAAACAATAACAGATGATGATGTTACAAAGGCAATAAATTCAGCAGATAGTATGTCAATTGAATATGTACTGGAAAATCTTTCACAACAAGAAGCAAGTATGCTTTACTTTATAAGTTCACTTAAAGATAAAAATATAACATCAGGAAAATTATATGAAAAATATAATCGTAAAAATAAGATAAGCTATGCAACATACAATCGAATAATAAATAAACTAGAATTTCTACGATTAATAGATACTACATATACAGGACTTGGACAGAAGGGAAACTCAAGATATGTAGCATTAAGATTTGACAAAGAAATAATAAACAAACAACTAGAAGATAAGATAAATAATTAAATTAACAAGCACATATTTAATTTAAATACAATGTTTTATTATATTCACCACCCTCAATTAATATTCTTTCTTTTAAAACTTTTTTTTTATAATATATTAAATATATGAAACTATTAAAAATACTAAATACTATGATATCAACCATAATTCTATTACTACTATGTATTATCACATGGATTGTTATATTCATATTTTTCAATGATTCATATCTTAAGTTATATACAAAAAGAGATAACGATGATGATGAAAAATAAAAGTTGAATTTAATATTATCAAAAAATAGATATATTTAATTATGAGAAATAATTTTAAATACTTTGATACAACAGCAGACATTGGAGTTGAAGTAGAAGCTGATAGTCTAGAAGATGCATTTATAAAATCAGCACAAGCAACATTAAATCTTATAAGTGATTATGATAAAATACAACCAAAAATAGAAAAATCACTAACAATAAATGCAGAAGATGAATATGGACTTCTTTATGACTGGGTTACAGAACTACTAATAAATCTAAGCTGTGATAACTACATGCCAGCAGATTATGATGTTAAAATAACACAAGATCCTGAAACATCACAATACACACTAAAAGCTGACATGTTAGGTGACATCTATGACACAACAATATACAACTATAAAACAGAAGTAAAAGCAATAACATACCACCTAATGAAAGTTAACATGGACGATAATAATGTTCATATAAAATTCATACTAGATTTATAAGAAGATATATTCACCACCACACCACCCCTTTTTTTAATAATATTCTCTTTTTCATAAAAATACTAATTTCTTAGAGATATTTTATAGTGATTATTCATAATAAATAATCATAAATTAAAAATATAATTTTAAACATAGATTTATTTATATAATATAATTTGATAAAAAAAAATAGAAAATTTAAATTAATTAATAGATTACAAATTATTTAAAAAAAAATTATAATAATAAAAAAATAAATTTTAAGAGGAATGAAAAATAATGGTTTCAAAAGATGACTTAGTAAAAGTACGTGATTGTGTATATGAAGTTCCATCATCAACAAGAAAAGATATGAGAGCACCAGCAAGATTATATCTAGATGATGAATCAGTAAAAAATATATCAGATGGAGCAATAGAACAAGTAGCAAATGTAGCAGCACTTGAAGGAATACAGAAAAGATCAATAGGATTGCCTGATATTCACTTTGGATATGGATTTCCAATAGGTGGAGTTGCAGCATTTGCATCAAACAATGGAGTTATAAGTCCAGGTGGTGTAGGATTTGATATAAACTGTGGAGTAAGACTTCTTAAAACAAACCTCACAAAAGATGACATAAAACCATACATGAAAGATCTAATAGATGAACTCTTCCACATGGTACCATCAGGTCTTGGAAGTAATGGAATAACACATATCAAAGAAAAACAGGTGGATGATGTACTAATAAACGGTGCAAAATGGGCTATTGAAAATGGATATGGATGGGATGAAGATCTTAAATTTATAGAAGAAAATGGATGTATGGAATCAGCAGATCCTGATAAAGTATCAACAAAGGCAAAAAGACGAGCAATACCACAACTAGGATCACTTGGAAGTGGAAATCATTTCCTTGAAATACAAGCAGTTGGAGATATCTATGATGAAGAAGTTGCAAAAACCTTCGGACTTCAAAAAGATCAAGTAGTAGTACTTATCCATACAGGATCACGTGGATGTGGATACCAGATATGTGCAGATAGCCTACGTGACATGGATAAAATTGCAAAAAAACTACAAATGAATATACCAGACAGACAACTTGCATGTGCACCAATAGACTCTGATGAAGGACAAAACTATCTTAAAGCAATGGCAGCAGGTGCAAACTATGCATGGGCAAACAGACAAATGATCCAACACTGGGTACGTGAGTCTTTTGAAAATGTACTAAAACAAGATGCAGAATCACTAGGACTTAATCTTCTCTATGATGTAGCACATAACATAATTAAAAAAGAAAAACATCAAGTTGGAAAAGTTGAAAAAACAGTATATGTTCACAGAAAAGGTGCAACAAGAGCATTTGGACCAGGACGTGAGGAAATTCCTGAAGAATATCGTAGTGTAGGACAGCCTGTAATAATACCAGGTACAATGGGAACAGCATCATATGTACTTTCAGGTACACAAACTGCAATGGATGAAACATTTGGTTCAACAGCACATGGAGCAGGACGTGTACTTAGTCGTTCAGGTGCAAAACGTGAATTTACACCAGAGGAAGTTACAAAATCATTAAATGATAAAGGAATACTTATTAAGTCAACATCACAGCCTGTAATTGCAGAAGAAGCACCAGGTGCATATAAGGATGTTGATGAAGTAGTAAAAGTTGCAGATAAAACAGGTATAAGTAACCTTGTAGCACAACTTAAACCACTTGGTGTAATAAAAGGATAGATTTATAAAAAATTAAAAATTAGGTATGGGTAGGTATAATATGATAGGTCTAATAGGTGGAACAGGAACAAAATCAATACTTGACAATTATGATACAATTGAAACAAAAACCATAGATACAAAGTATGGAAAATCTCCTGAAATATCAATAATTGAAGTTGAATCAAAAAAAGTTGCATACATGCCACGACACAGCAAAGGACATAGTGTGCCACCACACAAGATAAATTATCGTGCAAACATAGAAGCACTTGATATGCTTGGTGTAAATAAGGTATTTGCAACAAATGCAGTAGGATCACTAGATACAAACATAAAACCTGGTGACATCCTAATTGCTGATAACTTCATAGACTTCACACATGGACGAAATAACACATTCTTTGATGAGGAAGTTGTACATATTGATGCTACCAAGCCATTTTGTGATGACCTACGATCTAACCTTACAAGTAGTGGAGATGTACATCCATATGGTGTATATATTTCAACACAAGGACCAAGATTTGAAACAAAAGCTGAAATTGATTTCTACAGACTAATAGGTGGAAAAGTTGTAGGAATGACATTAACACCTGAAGTTATACTTGCACGTGAAAAACAGATGTGTTATGCAAGTGTATGTGTAATAAGTAACTATGCAGCTTCAATATCACCAACAAAACTTACAATATCAGAGGTAAGTGAGGCAATGGATGAGGCTAGTGAAAGACTAATAAATTTAATAGCATCTGCAATTAAGAAAACTGACACAGACTATGTATGTGAATGTCAAAGCATACTAGATGATGCAATAATCTAAATTAAAGTTAATTTAAAATATTACACAAATAATTGACTAATATAAAATTAGATCTGATAAAACTATAAAAGAAATTAAATTATAAAATAATTATCAGATATTAAACTAATTTAACAGTGGTGAATAATATGATAGGAATTATAGGTGGAACAGGTACAGATTCATTACTTGACACATACGATGTAGTTGAAAGAAAAACCATAGATACAAAGTATGGCACATCACCTGAAATATCAATAATAGAAATGGGATCAAAACAGGTAGCATACATGCCACGACACAGTAAAGGACATAGTATGCCACCACATAAGATAAACTACCGTGCAAACATAGAAGCACTAGATATGATCGGAGTAAATAAGGTATTTGCAACAAATGCAGTAGGATCACTAGATACAAACATTATACCGGGTGATATTCTAATTGCTGATAACTTCATAGACTTTACACATGGACGAAATAACACATTCTTTGATGAGGAAGTTGTACATATTGACTGTACCATGCCATTTTGTAAAGATTTACGTAGCAATCTTATAAGTTGTGGTGATGTACATCCATATGGTGTATATATTGTAATTGATGGACCAAGATTTGAAACAAAAGCAGAAATTGACTTCTACAGACTAATTGGTGGAAAAGTTGTAGGAATGACATTATGTCCTGAAATTGTACTTGCACGTGAAAAACAGATGTGTTATGCAAGTATTTGTGCAGTAACAGATGATACAGCAGCAACAACAGAAGATAAGCTTACAATGACAGAAATTACTGAGACAATGAAGTTGTGTAGTGAAAATTTACTTCAATTACTAACAAAAACAATTGAAAAAACAGATGAAAAATTTAAATGTGAATGTCAAAGCATACTAGATGATGCAATTATTTAATATAATATATACTACAAAACTTTAAATACTAACTATAAAATTTATAATGGGTGAGGTTAGATGACTGATGAAATTATAAAAGAAATTAAACAATTAAAAGAAGATAAAAATGCCATAATACTGGCACATAACTATCAACCAAAAGAAATACAGGAAGTAGCTGATTTTATTGGTGATTCACTTGAACTTTGTCTTAAAGCAAGTGAAATAGATGATAGTGATATAATAGTATTTTGTGGTGTTAACTTTATGGCAGAAACAGCTGCTATAATATGTCCAGATAAAAAAGTACTACTACCAGATAACAGGGCAAACTGTCAAATGGCAGATATGGTTTCACTAGAAGAACTAAAACAGGCAAAAGAGGAAAATCCAGACTGTGAAGTTGTATTATATGTAAATAGTCGTGCTGAAACAAAAAGTGAAGCAGACATAGTATGTACATCAGCAAATGCAGCAAAAGTAGTATCAAGTTTAAATTCAGATAATTTCATCTTTGCTCCAGATCACAACCTCGGAGTATATTCTGCAAAAGCAGCAGGTAAAGATGCAATAATTGTACCAGAAGATGGACATTGTTATGTACATACAATGTTTAAACCAGAAGATATTGAAAATGCTCGTCGTGAATATCCTGATGCAAAAATTGTAGTACATCCTGAATGTAATGAAGATATAAAAGAACTTGCAGATTATGTTGAAAGTACAGGTGGAATGGTAAGACTTGCAAAAGATCCAGAAATAAAACAGCTTGTAATTGGTACAGAAATAGACCTTGTAACACGACTTAAACGTGAAAATCCAGATAAGGAATTTATACCACTTAGAGCTGATGCATTCTGTCTTACAATGAAACTTATAACACTTGAAAAAATACGAGATGCACTGCTTGAGGAAAAATTCCTTATAACAGTAGATGAAGATATTGCAGCAAAAGCACGTATTGGAATTGAACGTATGCTTAACTTATCAAAATAGGATTTTTTTTAATTTAATATTAACCTCCCAAAACTTTTTTTATTTTTTTTTACTCTTTTTGTTTTATTGTTTTAAAAAACTTAAAATATTTATATTATTTTAGAAATAGAATTATTAATTAAAAAAAATATAATCATGGGGTTGGTGATTTAATTTTTATGGATTTTAGAAAATTAATAAAAGATAAGTCTGCCATTTTTGGAGTTTTGCTTATTGTCATTGCAGCTTTTATTCTTATGACAGATTTTCTTGATAGCTTTGTTACATCACTTCTTTGGCCTCTTCTTGAGGGGTCATCTGAGGGTAAGACTGTGATGTTTCTAACACTTCTTGGTAGTGTTTTTATTATCATACCAATACTTCAAAATAGTGATAGATTTAATGCTAAATTTAATAAAAGTGGCAATTATTATTTTAAGTATATTGCATATTTGATTGTTATAATGTTTATATGTGCACTTTTTGGTCTTTTTATTGAGATTTTAATTAGAAATAGTTATGGTGTGTCATATTTTACAATTCTTACATCAATGAAGGATACAACAAGTACTACAAGTCCTATGCATTCTCATCTTTATAAGTCTGTTTTAGGTTATGTTGCATCTGCATTTGTACCATCCCATATTAATACTGCAACATCAATTCTACGATATAGCTTGCCTTATAGTTTGGTTGTTATACCTGTTGTGGTTATATCATATATTCTTGGTGTTGTTGCAATTTCAAAAATTGGCAGGTTTTCACGTTATATTGCATCTGTTGCATTGATTGTTATGATTATTGGTCTTTTTGATGGTGGTATTTATTCTCAGCCATTTCTTATTGGTATTTTTGCAATGCTGATAATTTACTTTATGGGTGGAAATTTCAATTATGTTAAATTTATTAACCCTGTTGTTATTATGGGATTTATCCTGCTTCTTGGTGTGATAATTGAAGTTGGTGGTAGTGATCCTGTTGATCATACATTAACTGTTATTAATCAGACACAAGATGTTGATATGTCAGGTTTAAATGTAACATGTGTCATACATGATGGTGATAAGACAATTTATACAATTAATTCAACAAAGTCTGATAAGGAAATTATTCAGGAAGTTTTCAAGTTATATGAGGGAAAATGTGATTTGACATTTATGACGTGGGATTTTTATAGTTATCTTGAAAATCCTACTATGAAACAAAGACAGATTCAAAAGTATGGCTATGAATTATAGATGATTATCCGCCCCACATTCTTTTTTCCTATTTTTTTTCATGATATTGCTCTTTTTAAAATTCGATTATTTCTTTCCTTAATCAAGTACTAATATATATTTCAAGAAATACAAAGTATGACTAAAAAACTAACTTTTTTGAGAATTGAATAAAATGTGTGTTGGAACTATAAAAAATCATATTTTTGATGATAAACTAATAGAAGAATACTTGGAAGATTATGAGGATAATTTAATAATTACAGAAGAAATTGAAAATGCTATACAAAAATGGTTAAAAAAATTAAATAATAAAGAACTCATAAATGAAGAAAATAATTATCCTAAATTTTATGAAATTATTTTGCATCAAATTCTTGGTTATACTTCTGATGATTATATAACTGAAGGAACTCAAAGTGATAGGCAGCGTCCTGATATAATATTTAAAAAAGATAATGAAGATTATGTTGTTTGTGAATTAAAAGGGTCAAAAACTGATATTGAGAAGAGATACAATGGAAAACGGAGTGCAATTGATCAGGTGACAATTTATGCAAATAAAAATGAAGAAATTAAATGGTCTTTTGTATCAAATTATAATGAATTTAGATTAATTTATGCATCTGCTACAGAAAAGTATATTTCATTTGATTTTGAATGTCTAACAGATCCACATAATCTTAAAATATTTTTACTTATTTTTAGTAAATTTTCTTTAATTGATAAAAAAATACCAGAAACACTTTTAAAAGAGACAAAAGTTATTCAGGAAAAATTTGAAGATAAGTTTTATGAATTATTTAGTGAAACAAGATTAATGATTATTAGAGAATTAGAATATTTCAATGCAAATTCTGAAGAATTTTCTCTCTCTTTAAATGATAAAATTTATTACGCACAATTAATTTTAAATAGATATTTATTCATATGTTTTGCAGAAGACTTAAAAATTCTGGATCCATTTCTTACAACTGAAACTCTAATTAATCCTTTATCCAGAAGAACTATAAGTAAAAATAAATTGTGGAAGGAACTTAATGAGTTATTTGAAACTATATATGAGGGAAACGAATACAGAAATATAAGTGAGTTTGGTGGAGTTCTTTTTGAAGAAAAGTTAGTAAATAAATTAAATATTAGAGATTTAGTAAGGGATCAGGAAGAATTTTTTGAAGGTTGTTATAAAAATCATGGTTTTCAATATGATAATGTTGAAGTGAAAAAATATAAAGATTTAAATCCTATTTTTAAAAATTTACTTATAATTTCATCTTTTGATTTTGAATCTGAACTTGATGTAAACATACTTGGACATATTTTTGAAAGTAGTCTTAAAGATATTGATGAACTTAAAAAAAATTTAGAAAAAGAAAATGATATACAAACTTCAAATGGAATTTATTATACTTCAGAATATGTTACTGATTATATGTGTAAAAATGCAATAGTATCTCAACTTAGTAAAAGTGGAAATGCTCAAAGTATAGATGAATTAATTGATGAATATAAAGAATCTGGAGAATTGGATTTATTAGATGAAAAATTAAAGAATATTAAAATTTTAGATCCAGCATGTGGAAGTGGTGCATTTCTTAATAAATCAGTAGATGTACTTTTTAAGATTCATGAAGTTCTACATAGAAATAAATTTGAGAATGATATGACTTTATATCGTCATTTTGATAATTTAGAAAATCGTAAGGCTATTGTTAAAAATAACATATATGGTGTTGATCTTAATAGAGAGTCAGTTGAATTAACTAAATTATCTTTATTTCTTAAGTTAGCTACTTCTTTTAAATTAGAAAAAGGATTTAAGTTACCTAATTTGGATAATAATATAAAATGTGGTAATTCTTTAATAAGTGATAAAAATATTGTTGGAAATAATGCTTTTAATTGGGAGAAAGAATTTGATGAAATTATAAATGATGGTGGTTTTGATGTTGTAATTGGAAATCCTCCTTATATAAAAGCTGGTTTAAAAGATGAAGAATATCAAAAACAACGAGCATATTTAAATACTTCTACTGAATATGTAACTTTAAAAGAAAAATGGGATTATTATGTGGCTTTTATAGAAAAGGGTCTTCATTTATTAAAAGAAAGAGGAGAACTTTCTTTCTTAATATCTGATTCATATGCTTTATCTGAATTTTCAGAAGAATCAAAAAAATATATATTTGATAATTTTCATTTTAAAAAAATAGATTTTTTTCCAAATATTAAATTATTTAAAAATGCCAATGTTAAAAATATTATTTTAACAGTTGATGATAAAAAATCAGATAATCTTCCTACTGAAAGAATTTTACATGATTGTGAATTTGATAATATGATCAAATTAGAAAATACAACAGATCCTCAAAAGATATTTAGATTTGAAGATTATGAATTAGATAAGTTTTCAAAAAATTCAAAGTTATTATCGGAAATTTGTTTAGTTACTAAAGGTTTACAACCTCATAGTAGTAATAGTTATAATTTAAAATTTAAAAAAGATGATGTATTATCAGAAGTTCAAGATGAAATATATAATAAACCTTATGTTGAAAATAAAGATTTAAGACCTTATGGAATTAATAAAATCAGATATTTAGAGTGGGGAACAGAAAGAGTTCCAGATAACATATATAGAAAAACATTTCCTGAATTATATATTAATCCTAAATTAATTGTTGGAAAAATTGGTAAAAATTATATTTATGATGAAGAAAAGATGATTTGTAATGATTCATGTTATGTACTAACTTTACATCATTATCTTAAAGGAGTTGAAAATAGAAGTATTAATAAGGCAAGAAATAATTTTTCTAATCCAAACAAAAGAAGTCTTGAAGAATTAGAATTAATTTCAATGCAATTTAATTTAAAATATATATTAGCTATTTTAAATTCTAAATTCATGAGAAAGTATTTGAATTTAACATCGCATGCTGTTATTAAGGATAGTAAGTATGTTAATGATTTGAAATATTTGCCTATAAAAGAAATTTCATTAGATGATCAAGAAGTCTTTGTTGATTTAGTTGATAATATCATGTTATTTACTGCAGATTTTATTAAAGAACAAAATTCTTTTATAAAATGGTTAAATAATTATTATAATACTAATATTAACTTAGATACAAATTCTTCTTTAAAAAAATATTATAATTTAGATTTTAATGAATTTTTTAAAAAAATAAAAAATAAAACCAAAATTAAGAATAGAGAAGATACTGAATTATTAGAAAATGAATTTACTAAAAGTTTAAGTAAGCTTAATAGTCTTAAAAATAAAATTATTAAACTAAGTGATGAAATTGATGATAATGTATTTGAATTATACGAATTATCTGATGAAGATAAAAAATCAATTAAAGAGACATATAAACAGGAAATAATCTAAGAATTTCATCTAATCAAATCCTACTATGAAACAAAGACAGATTCAAAAGTATGGCTATGAATTATGATGAGATTCTACATTTCAATCTCCTTTTTTTATCTTTTTTTAAAAGTTACATCTATATCATATTTTAATATTATTTCATAATTTGTGGTTGGTTGATTTATTTTATTTTTATATTTTATTATTTGATGTGTTTTATCATGTTTTTATATAATTTTTAATTGTTTTGTTGTTTATTTTATGTAGTTGTTGAGTGGTTTTTTTTGATTTTTTCTGGTGGTGTATTTTCATATCCTATTTTTTTGTGAATTTTTTTCTTTACTATTTTCACATATTTTAGTGATTTTCTAAATATTAACCTTTTAAAATAAAAAATAAAGTTTAATTTAACTATTTTTTAAGTAATTTTAATTTTTTTTCTTTTAAATAGGTATTTTTAATAAAAAAAGAAGTATTTACCTATAAAAATTATTAATTTCATGTTTAATTAATTTTAAAGTAAAGTTTAGTTAAATTTAGATAAAAAATTTAATTTAATATATTAATTTCAAATTTAAAAGAGTTTTATATCAATAATTTAATTAAAAAGAAATAATAGGTCTTAATTTTTAAAATAAGGTTTATAAACTCGGGGGGGGGGGTAAAAGCCATGTTAAATTTAAAAAAGATAAAAAAAGAAAAAGTAGTGTATTTTTTAATTTTAAAATTTACTATTGAAAAAGGCTTATAAAGCAAGTTCTATGTCGCTAGCTTTCACTGTTTTTCTTCCAGCATGTTTTGTTAAAGCTACAGCGTCTTCACTTATTTTTTCTCCAATTTCTTCAAGTATTTTTTTTAATTCTACTTTAGCATCTTCACTTACTCTTACAGCACCTGCATTTTTGATTATTCTTCCAACTGGTGCGATTGGTAATTCTGACATAAATTATTATCCTCCTTAAAATTTCTTATTATATCTATAATATATAAAAGCTATAATATATATTTAATTGAATAATTTTGTTTTTATTTTGAAATTAATTAATATTTTTTTTTATTTTAAAATAAAAAGTTTTAATTAAATTATAATTAACTTTTAAATTCTTTCATAATCTTTTTTAATAAAATACAACTTTATTATTTTTATTTAAGCTTTTATATTTAATATTTTACTATAAATTTATATTTTTAAACATTATACTTTTGTTTTCATAAAAAAAGTATTAATTGTAAATATTAATATTTTATAATTAAAAATAACATACTTATAAATTAGATAAACAAATTAAAAAACAAAAAGATATATTTCATTTCTTATTTTTCTTTATGGGTGATTTAACAATGAATGTGAGTATAATAATTCCAACATACAATGAAGAAGACTACATTGAAAATCTACTTAAAAGTATAAAAAGACAAGACTATAACGATGACATAGAAGTAATAGTAGCAGATGCATTTTCATCAGATAAAACAGTAGAAATTGCAAAACAATATGATTGTATTGTTGTAGATGGAGGACTTCCAGCAGTAGGACGAAACAGGGGAGCTGAAGTTGCAACTGGAGAATTTCTAATATTTCTAGATGCAGATTCAGTACTAACAGATAACTATATAACACAGGCAATAGATGAATTTATAGAAGATGATCTTGCAATTGCAATAACACAAATTGTACCACTTGAGAAGGGATTTATAAATGAACTATCACATTCTCTTGCAAATTATATGACACGTGCAATATCAGAGATAAAACCACATGGTGCAGGATGTTATGGAATATTAACATATAAATCATTACATAAAAAAGCAGATGGATTTGATGAAAGTATTGATTTTGGAGAAGATACAGATTATATTGAAAGAATTGCACAGATGGGAAATTTCAAGGTACTTTCAAATCCAAGATTGCTTGTTTCAACACGAAGACTTGAAGAGGAAGGAATAAAAAGTTTAACACTAAAATATGCAAAAAGTACAACAAAACAATTAATAGGTGAAAAAGTGACATTAGAAGAACTAGATTATAGCTTTGATCATGAAAAGAAACTTACAAGAAAACCACGCATACTATATTCACTTTGTGGTGAAGGACTAGGACATGCAATACGAAGTGCAATAGTGATAAAATACCTTATAATGGAGGGATATGATCTTATTGTATTTGCAAGTGATAGAGCATATAAATACCTTGACTCTAAATTTGAAAATGTCTATGAAATTAATGGATTTAACACAGTATATGAAAATAATACTGTGCGAAATAAGAAGACATTTGCATATAACATGAAAGATGTACCATCAGATCTTCAAGAAAATATGAATAAAATGTATAAACTTGCACATATATTTAAACCAGATGTTGTAGTATCAGACTTTGAATTCTATGCAAATATGCTCTCACACATACTACACATTCCACTTGTTAGTGTAGATAATATGCATGTGCTAACTGAGGCTAAATATTCAGTACCTAAACGTTACATGAAAGATCGTATATTTGCAGAAGCTGTAGTTCATGCATTTATTCAAAATGCAAATAAAACACTAATCTATTCATACTTCTATCCCCCACTAAAAGATGACAGTGGAGATGTACAGTATATACAACCATTAGTACGTGAGGAAATTTCATCATTAAAGCCTGAAATTAAAGATCATATCCTTGTATATCAGACAAGTGATTCAAATCATGAACTTATAGAACTTCTAAAGAAAAATAAAAATAGAAAATTCATAATCTATGGCTTCCATAAAGATGAAGAAGATGAAAATTTAATCTTCAGATCATTTTCAGAAGAAGTATTATTTAATGATCTTAAAGATGCAAGGTGTGTAATAACAAATGGTGGATTTTCATTTATAACAGAAGCATTAACACTTAAAAAGCCAGTTCTCAGCATACCTGTAAATAAACAATTTGAACAAATACTAAATGCAATCTATCTTGACAAGCTAGGATATGGAGAACATCACAATAAGATAACACAGGAAATTCTTGACAACTTCATAGACAACACACACATCTATGCCCAAAATATTGAAGAAAACTATAAACCAACACCAAATAATGAAACACTAGAAATTATACGCAATACTATTGAAAGTGTTGTCAGATAGGAAAAAAATAAAGAACTTAAATTAGGGGGGGAGGAGTATTTATTAGAGGAAATTCCATAATAGAATCCCCTCATCTACTACTATTTTTTTTTATATTATTTTATTGTTAATGGTATTTCAAATCTTTTCATATTATAAAGCCTGTTTTCACCAACAATTAAGGAAATTGTATGATTTCCAGACTTCATATTACATGTATTAAGGTTGAGTCTTATTTTACCATCAACTATTGTTGTTGTATTTTGTGTTTTACCATTAATTTTTATGGCAATTTTACTGTTTGTTGTAATTTGTTTTCCAACTTCATCACATAATGTAATGTTAAGTGTTGTATTTTCACCTTTTGGTGTATCAATTTGTATTGAAACATCATCAAGGTCTGATTTTATGATACTTGTTTTAACTGTCTGATTTTCCTGGATGTAATTTTTAGCCCTGTAATGAGCACTTATATTTACACTACCTGCATTATATGCTGATGTTAGAATGTAATTTAGTTGTGCAGTATTGTTTTTAACATCAACTGTGATTGTTCTACCATTTTCATCTTTTAATGTTTTACCATTAATTTTAAATATTACAAATCCCTCATTTAATGTACGTCCTGCATCATCAATTGTTACATTTAAAGATAAATTCTGTGTTGTTTTAGGATTATTTACATCAATATTCATTTTAATATTACGTTCAACAATGCAAAGATTAATATTTTGCTCTTTATAGTCATAGAATGAATTTTTTGCAAATTTAAATGTTAATGTATAGTTTTTAAGCTGTAATTTAGCAGTATTAAGTGTAACATTAAGTACTCCATTTTGCATTGTATAATCTGTAAATGTTTTATTATTTAACTTAATGACAACCTTAGTATTTCCAACTAATTGTTTTGCTTTAATATCATTAACTACTATGTTAATATTTGTCATGTCATATGCTTTTGTTGTAATATCTGTAAGTTTTATATCCTCAATTGTTAATCTTTTTAGTGTAAATTGTTCTGTTGATTTTGTTGTATTATAGCATCTATCACCAATATATGTTACAACAATATCATATACTCCACATCCTATATTGTTTGGTAGTTGATATTTATATCGGCTTGATGAATTTATAACCTCAGTTTTTAATGTATTTCCATTTTCATCTTTTATTGTTTTACCATTAATTTTATAAATTACAAATCCACCATCTTCTTTTATTTTTCCTCCATCTTCATCAATAAGGTCAACTTTTATGTCAACTATATTCATTACCTTTGGACTATTAGGTGTAATATTAATTGTTAAATCACGTCTTATTATCTCAAAGTATGTATCTTCACATATCTTTTGATCTAAATTGTTAATAACTACACTAATTTTATATTCTGAAGGATCAAAAAATGATATATTAAGTGATGTATTAAATTTTCCATCTATAACTTTCACATTTTCATATGCACCATCATCAATAAATATTGTAGCTTCTATTTCATGATCTAGTAGTTGTCCATTGTTTGTAATATTTCCTGAAACTATTATATTTTCATCACTATATCTTTTAAGTTGTCCTATTTCATCAATATTGATCTTAAGATCATCAGATTTAGTTGTATATACTACATTAATATCACATGTATTATATGATGGATATTCAATTTTCACAGTATTTCTACCTGCAGTTTTAAATGTATAATTTATTGATACTACTTTACTAGTTTCATTAATTGTTCCAATAATTTTACTTTCTTCAGGATAGAATGATACAAGTTCAGACATATCTATTTTTTTAAGTACTATTGGTGAGTGTATTGTCAGCATATCAAATGGATAGTCAAGTTTTATTGTATTGTTAATTGTGGTATTTATTATTGTAATATGTTCTGCTGAAAATATTGTTGTATTAAAACAATCAAAGTTGTCAATAAATGTAGATCCATTAATTATAAGATTATTATCATAGTTGTAAATTGCACTTCCATATTTTTCTGCAGTATTATTTTTAAATGTTGAATTTATTATATTACATTTCTTGTCAAGAAAATCATATATAACACCAGCATTTTGTGCATTTGATGTAAATGTTGAATTTATCACATCTACTGTGGCATTTTGTATGTATAATACTCCACCATATTTTATAGCTGTGTTATTTGTGAAGTTTGAATTTGTAATTATTGCTGTTGAATTTCGCATTATAAAGTTTACTCCACCACTTGTTGTTGCATTGTTGTTTGTGAAGTTTGAATCTGTAATATTTAATGTTCCATTACTACTTAATGATATATCATTATAGTTTACTCCACCTTCACGTGTTACAGAATTTCCATGGAAGTTTGAAGTAATTATTGTCATATTTCCAGTATTATGATTTACACCACCACTACGTGCCTGGTTATTTGTGAAGTTTGATGATTTTATTATCATAGTTGAAAATCCATGATTAAAGTTTACTCCACCTTCTCCACCACGTTTTAAGGTTTTATTTACAATTGCCTTATTTCTATCAAAGTTACAATCAACAATAAGCATATATCCATAGTTGAAGTTTACTCCACCTGTAAGACCAGTATTATCTGTGAAATTTGAGGATTTATAAGACATATTTCCAAGATTATATGCTACTCCTCCACCAAATTGCTGACTACTTCCACCATTGCAATATTCTGTGTTATTTCTGAAATTTGAATTTGTAACATTCATACATCCTGTATTGATTATAACCATACCACTACCATAGCGTTCACTGTTTTCAATGATATTATCTGTGAAATTTGAATTGTTAATTGTTGTATTTCCATGATTTATTATTACAGAACCATTTTCTGCTCTACAGTTATTTACTGTGATATTTTCAAGATGTAGTGTATATCCATTTGTAACTGTTATAAATCTGTATGCTTTATTACCATCTAGTATTATATTGTTTGCATTTATTGTAAGTGTCTTTGTTGTGTGTGTAGTGTTTCCCCAGTTAATTGTCTTTGTAATATTATAATTACCAGGATTAAGATTTATTGTTTCTGCATTTTCATTTGAATTTATTTTTATATCTTCAATCGTATTATATAGTTCATCATAGCTTGATACATCATGTCCTCCTTTTTTGTTTTGTTTTATCTCTCTTATCTGTTGTTTATTAATTTTATCAGATGATAAAGTAGTGTTTTTCACATCAGCATTTGTATTTATTTGATAACTACTGTTGTTTTGATGTGAAATTGTATCATCTTGAATATTATCTATATTTTGAGCATTTACTGCTGTAATTGTTATGAAAAATAATAATATGCAGATAAAAGAAATAAAACTTCTTCTATCAAGTTTCATAATATTTAACATTCCAATTAAATAATTTTTTCATATAAAAAAATTTTTTGCTCAAATTAAATACTTAATTTTCTTTAGATTAAATACATTGAAAAAAATTTTAATATAATATAATATAATTTATTTTTAGTTTTATATTAATATTAATCAATTACTTTTTAAAAATACTATTTTTTATCTATCAATTTTATTTTAAAAACAAATTTATTAAAAGTAGATTAATTATTTAAATTTATAACTAATTGATTCTTATTTAAACACTAATGGGGGGGTATTTTCTATTTTTATAAAAATAAAAGGAGTTTAATTTTTTGAATAATTTTATTTATATGATTTGTAATTTTATATTAAAAATTAAGATAAAACAACATTTCTATTTAAAAAAAGGTCTTCTAGTATTTCTTTAATTTAATTTAAAACAAGTAAATAGCTGTAGTTGTAAATTATTTACTAAAAAAATGTAGATTATATAAATCTTGAAAGTTTTCATGTTTAAATAGTATTAAAAGTTGGAAAATTCAAAAAAAAGTAGATTATATTTAAAAAAACCAGTATTTAAAAAAAATAATAAGAAAAATATGGTTAAAATCTTTAAAAAGTAGTGAAAAAGATTTCCATATTTTTTTTCCTTTAATTTTTTTAAGTATTATTCTAAAATTTTAAATAAGTATTTTCTAATAGGATGATAAACTATTAAAATACGTCCCAGTTATCACTCTAGGATTGTATCTTAACTACTATTTTTCATTCAAATCAAAAAAAATTTTATAAATTACAATTTTATTATTAATTTTTGAGTTTAAATTGTATTTACTGATGTTACTAGTTGAATATTATTGTTTTGTTATTAATTTAACTCATTTTTTCATAATAACGTAATTTATTAGCATTTTTCATGCTATGATATTATATGATAAATAAAAGAAAATTTATTTCTTTCATATTTAAATTCAAATCTAGTGTATAAATTAATCAAAAAAAAGTAATTTAAGTAAAATAATATATTTAAAGTTATTTTAGTAAATTACTAGTTTCACATAATTTATTAATTATTATATTATAATACATTCTTTATATATGTTTCATAGCTTTCATACTAAAATTTAGTTAAAACTAATAAAAATAAAAAATAATTTAATCACATTTAAAAATTGTTTAAATAATATTTATATATTATAAACGACCTTTTTTTATTTTAAATTAATAAAAAAAAGTAAAAAAATTATATTCTATTTTTAACATAAATAATACTTAGATAATAAAAACAATAAAATTGTAGTATTTTTTAATAATATTATAATTAAAATTTTTTTACAAAAAAAGAAACATAAAAAAAATTACAACTTTTTCTTTTTTATACAATATAATTTAGGAGACATACATTAAATGAGTAATAATGAGATTCCAAAAGACTATGATCATAGTCAGGAAGATGAATTACAAACTTTATGGCAGAAAAAGAATCTTTACAGATTTATTGGTGATGGAACAAAACCAACATACATCATAGATACACCACCACCATATCCAACAGGTAAACTTCACATGGGACACGTACTAAACTGGGTTTACATGGATATAATTGCAAGATATAAACGTATGAACAACTATGATGTACTATTTCCACAAGGATGGGACTGTCATGGACTACCAACTGAGGTAAAAGTAGAAGAAATACATGACATCAAAAAGAACGATGTATCACGTGAAACATTCAGAAAATACTGTATTGACCTAACACATGAAAACATTGAAAAAATGCAAATACAAATGCAGAAAATGGGGTACTCCCAGGACTGGGATCATGAATACATCACCATGCTTGATGAAAATAAGATGAGAACACAACTATCATTCCTTAAATTATATGATCAAGACATGATATACCAGGATATTCACCCAATTAACTGGTGTCCACGTTGTGAAACAGCAATAGCATTTGCAGAAGTAGAATATTCAGATAATACAACAAAACTAAACTATGTAAACTTCCCATCAACAGATGGAGATGGAAATGTAACAATTGCAACAACAAGACCAGAACTACTCTGTGCATGTGTAGCAGTAGTTGTACATCCTGACGATGAAAGATACACCTATCTTCATGGAAAAACACTAACACTTCCAATATATGAACGTCAAGTAAAAGTAATAACTGATGAATCAGTAGACCCAGAATATGGTACAGGTGCTGTAATGATCTGTACATTTGGGGATAAAACAGACGTTGAATGGGTAACACGTTATGATCTTGATGTTATCAATGCAATTGATGAAAAAGGAAACATGGAAGAAGTTGCAGGAAAATACTCAGGAATGGCAATAAAAGAATGTCGTGCTGCAATAATTGAAGATCTTACAGATCTAGGATATCTAATAAAACAAGAAGATGTAGATCAAAATGTAGGACTATGTTGGAGATGTAAAACTCCAATTGAAATAATGACCAAAAAACAATGGTTTGTAGCAGCAAGTAAGATGAGTGAAGACATCATAGAACAGGCAAAAGCTATGCGTTGGGTACCAGAACATATGTATCAAAGACTTGAAAACTGGACAAACTCCATGGACTGGGACTGGTGTATATCAAGACAAAGAATCTTTGCAACCCCTATACCTGTATGGTACTGTGATGATTGTCACAATGTTGTACTTCCAAGTGAAGAACAACTACCTGTAGATCCAACAGTAGATCAGCCAGATCATGCATGTAGCTGTGGATGTACACACTTCACACCAGAAGAAGATGTACTAGATACATGGATGGACAGCTCAATTACACCACTTACAATTGCAGACTGGCCAAATCCTGGATGGGAAAATATCTACCCTGCAACACTAAGACCACAAGGACATGACATTATAAGAACATGGGCATTTTATACTATTCTTAGATGTTATGCATTAACTGATGAAAAACCATTTGATGAAATCATGGTAAATGGTATGGTATTTGGTGAAGATGGACATAAAATGAGTAAATCACTAGGAAATGTAATTGCACCAGAGGAAGTAATAGAAGAATATGGTGCAGATGCACTAAGACTCTGGGCTGCAAACAGTACACCTGGATCTGATGTACCATTTGGATGGAAAGATATAAAACATGCATATAAATTCCTACGTAAATTCTGGAATGCATTCAGATTTATCAGCATGAACCTTGATGATGAAACACCAGATGAACTTACATCAAATAATATCATAGACAGATGGCTACTTTCAAAACTTAACCGTTTAAATAAAACAGTAACAAATGCATTTGAAGAATACAACTTTGCAAAAGCAGAACAGGCAATATATGACTTTGTATGGCATGACTTCTGTGATGAATACATAGAAGCTGTAAAATACAGATTATATGATGAACTTGACACAACAGCAGATGCAAAATACACACTCAAACATACAATAGAAACAGTACTAAAACTTATGGCACCAATTACACCGTTCTTTGCAGATAGTGTAAATGGATATCTTGGAAATACTTCTGAAGATCTTCATATAGGTGGATGGCCAGAAATTAATGAAGAATTAATATCAGATGATATAGAACTTATTGGAAGCTATGCAATTGATATTATAGATGAACTTAGACGTTATAAATCATCACATGGAATAGCACTAAATCAGCCACTTACAACTGTAAATATCTACACACAAGATATTGATAAAGTAGAAGCTACAGTTGATGATATTAAAAATACAAATCGTGTAGAAAATATGGCTGTATTTGAAGGAAAACCAGACCTACAAGAGAAAGTTATAGAAGTAGAACCTGTTATGAGTGTTATAGGACCAGAATTTAAAGGTGATGCTAAGAAAATTATCAGCTACATCCAATCAACTGATGCATCAGTTATTGCACAACAACTTGAAGATAATGGATATGTAGATGTAGATGGTATAAGATTTACAGATGAGCATATCACCAAAAAATCAGAACTTCTCAGTGAAACAGGAGAAGTTGTAGATATACTAAAAACACCAAACATGAATGTAATACTTGAAGTACAAAAATAAACAATAAAAAATGGGAAATAGTATTATATAAACTGAAGCATTAAACTTCAAATAAAAATATAATACAAATACACATCATATTTCCCCTTTTTTTCAAACTTTTCTCTTTTTTTTAGGAATTAAAATTTTTTTCTATTTTTCCACTAATAAAAAAATAATTTTAATAAAAATCCAACATAAATAAATAATTAGGAGTTTAGATAGTTATGGATTTAGAAGTAAAAAAAGTTGACCAAATAACAGGTACAATAAAAGCACCAGCATCAAAAAGCTACTCACACAGAGCCTTTATTGCAGCAGCACTAGCAGAAGGTGAATCAGTACTACGTGATCCCCTATATTCAGAAGATACTCTTGCAACCCTTGAAGCATGTGAAAAACTTGGAGCACTTTTCCAGAGATTTCCAGATAAATGTATAGTACAAGGAACAGCAGGATATATAAGAACACCAGATGATATAATAGATGTTAAAAACTCAGGAACATCAATAAGAATACTAAGTAGTATTGCAGCAATAGCACCAAGAGCAAACTTCACAGTATTTACAGGTGATGAATCACTAAGAAAAAGACCAATGGCAGATCTTATAGATGCACTAGAAAATCTAGGTGTAATGATATACTCAGCACAAAACAATGGAACACCACCAATAATTGTAAAAGGTGGATTTGATGGTGGAGAAACAGACATAAAAGGTGATGTAAGTAGTCAATTTATATCATCAATACTAATGGCAGCAGCATACTCTAAAAATCCTGTAACATTAAATGTACGTGGAAAATTTGTATCAAAACCATACGTTAAAATGACACTCTCTGTAATGGCAAAGTTCGGAATACAATTTGAATATGACACATCAAATGAGCCAGAATACTCATCATACTACATAGAACCACAAAAATATGAATGTACAGACTATACAATTGAAGGAGATTACTCATCAGCATCATACATAATTGCAGCAGCAGCACTAATGAAGTCAGATATAACAATTAAAAATCTCTACAAAAACTCAATGCAGGGAGATAAACTAATAGTTGACATAATCAAGAAAATGGGTGCAACAGTAGATGTTAATGAAATGGACATTCACATAAAAAGTAATGGAAATCTCAGAGCATTTGACATAAACCTATCTAATGCACCAGATCTTCTTCCTACAGTTGCAATACTAATGGCAGCAGCAGATGGAACATCAAAAATTAGTGGTGTAGAACATGCAAGATTTAAAGAAACAGACCGTGTACATAACTGTGCAATAGAACTTGAAAATGTAGGAGTTGAAGTAGAGGAATTCCAGGATGGAATAATAATTAAAGGAAATCCAACAGGAGGAGTTGTTAACTCACACCTTGATCATCGTATGGTAATGGCATTTTATGTACTGGGACTTAAAATTGGAAATATCACAATAAAAGATGCAGCATGCTATGATATATCATTCCCTAACTTCCTTGAAGTAATGCATAAAATATCACAATAAAGAGGTTGTGTTAATTAATGACTTATGAAAAATATATGGGAGACTTCACAGTTGATGATATAAAACGTATCATAGATACACTTGAATCTATCTTTCAAAGACGTACATTTTCTCATCTTTCAGCATATGAAGTACTTGTTCGAACCATACTATCCCAGAGAACACGTGATGAAAATACAGATAAGGCAACAGAAGAACTTCTAAGTATATATCCTACAATGGAAGATATAGCAAATGCACCAGTTGATGAAATTGCAAAACTCATAAAATCAGCAGGTTTCTATAATGTAAAAGCAAAACGTATCAAGGAAGTATCACAGATATTACTTGAAGACTATGATGGTATAGTACCAGATACTGTTGATGAACTTATTAAACTTCCAGGTGTAGGACGTAAAACTGCAAACTGTGTTCTTGTATTTGGATTTCAAAAAGATGCAATACCTGTAGATGTACATGTTCACAGAATATCAAATCGTCTAGGTCTTGTTAAAACTGATGAACCAGAACTTACAGAGGCAGTACTATGTGAGATGATACCCCAGGAGTACTGGATTCCTATTAATGATTTAATGGTACAGTTTGGTCAGAATATCTGCAAACCTATATCACCAAGACATGATATGTGTCCATTTACAGATATTTGTAAATTATATAATTCATAAAATGTGTGAGGAATAAATTTTTCAAATTTTCTTCACATCTTTCTTTTTTTCTATTATTTTTTTTATTTTAAAACTAAAATAACCTCCTTTTAACTCTTTTTAGCAATTAAAGTATATTTTAATAGTTTTTTAATAGTTAATTGTTTTTATAAATATTTTATTTAATTATTTTAATTAAAAGAAACATAAATAATAAATGTTTTAATTAATATTTAAAATAAAAGTTTATATGAAAATTAAAAGAAATACTCTTAAAATAGTTTAATTTAATACTAGATGGAGATAAAAAAAAATTTTCATATACATATAATTAAAATCAATGGTAAAATTATAGAAGATAAAAAAAATTGGGAAAAAATTCTTTTTTTTTATCTAATGAATAATTTCAAACCACACGGGAGTTAAAATATGAGTAAATCTAACGATACATATACAAAGCCTATCGTGTATGTATTAAATCCTTCATGTCAAATTGAAGATCTTGAAATTGGAAGTGACTATGAAGGAGTCATTACTAGAGTGGAAAAATATGGATTTTTTGTAAGTCTAAGTAAAAGTGTATATGGACTTCTAAGAACCCGTAATCCAAAAGAAAAAGTTGGAGACAAGGTTGTTGTAAAAATATCAGAAATCAAGCCACACAAAGGTAAGATGGATGTAGATCTTGGATATTCCAAAACCAAATATGGTAATGACTATGAAACAATTACAGTAAAACGTAACATTAAAAAGACAAAAATTGAAGACTTATCAGAAGATATAATAGGTCGTAACATAGCAATTAATGGTGAAATCATCCAGATTCAACAAACAAGTGGACCTACAATCTTTACAGTACGTGATGAAACAGACATTACATGGGCTGCAGCATTTAATGAGCCTGGTGTAAGAATGTATCCTGAACTTGAAGTAGATGATGTTGTAGAAATTCTAGGTGAAGTATCACTACACAGTGGTAAAATTCAGATAGAATCAGAATCCATTGAAAAACTTGATGATGATGAAGCTGAAGAACTTAGAAAATCTATAGATCTTGCAGTAGATAAGAAATCTGAATCACCAGATACATCTGTAATGATTGAAAGTGAAGTACTAGATAAACTAAGACCAAAACTTGCAAAAGCTGCAAAGGCAATTAGACGTGCAATCTATGATGGAAGATCAATTCTTGTACGCCACCATGCTGATGCTGATGGTATATGTTCTGGTATTGCAGTAGAACAAGCTGTACTTCCATTATTACGCGAAGAAAGTAATGATGCAGATGCAGAATGGCACTTCTTTAAAAGATCACCAAGTAAAGCACCATTTTATGAACTTGAAGATGTTGTAAAAGATTTATCATTTGCACTTGAAGATCAAGAACGTCACGGACAAAAACTACCACTTCTTGTACTACTTGATAATGGTTCAACAGAAGAAGATGTAGCAGCATTAAGACATTCAAAAGTATTTGGAATTGAATCTGTTGTTGTAGATCATCACTATCCTGGTGAAGTTGAAGATGGACGTGCACTTATTGATGATTATGTAGATATACATGTAAATCCATACCTTGTAGGTGGAGATTCACAACTTACAGCAGGAGCACTAGCAGTAGAACTTGCAGGTATGATAAATCCTGATATTCGTGATAAAATCAGACATTTCCCTGCAATAGCAGCAGTTGGTGATCATGCAGAATGTAGTGAAGTTGACCAGTATCTTGAAATTGCAAAAGAAGAAGGTTATTCACGTGATGATTTAGATCGTATAGCAACATGTGTTGACTTTGAAGCATACTTCCTAAGATTTAATAATGGTCGTGGAATTATGAATACTCTACTTGGTCTTGAAGAAAAAGAACGTCAAGAAGAGTTAGTTGACATATTAATGGCAGAATCAGATAAAAGAGTTGACACTCAACTTAAAGCAGCATTCCCTAATGTTGAAACAGTATTCTTTGATAATGGTATTCAACTTAACAGATTAGATGTTGAAAAATATGCTCATAAATTCACATATCCTGCACCTGGTAAAACAACAGGTTATGTACATGATAAGATTGTACAACAAAAAGGTGAAGATCAGCCTATCATGACACTTGCAAATGGTCCTGATTTTGCTGTACTTAGAGCAACAGAAGTTATTAAAAATGATTTTGACTTTAACTTAAACAATGTAATTACAAAAATACAACAAGAACTTCCACAGGCAGGAGCTGATGGTGGAGGACACGAAGTTGCAGGTTCTCTAAAATTTGTTGAAGGTTTAAGAGATGAAGTTCTAGAATTGTTTATTAAAGAGGTTAAAGATCTAAATAGAGATTAATTAATATAATCTCACCTTTAAACATATTTTCCTCTTTTTTTACTTAATCACCTCTTTAATTATTTATTAACTATTTTTAATGATTTATAGCAATTATTTTCAGTTATTATTCGATTTCATAATTTTTTTATATGTTGTTAATAACAACAAAGTATATAAATATTAACATATATATTACTAATAAGCTAGGTCGGGAGGTTAGTGGTCTCTTGTAAGCTCAAATCCTCTATACGGAGCGACCGAAGTATTTGGAGAGGCATATTAAGTAATTTTAAGCCTATTTTTGTAATGTAGAAGTTTCGTCCCCTGGGATTAGTGGTGGTAGGAGTTTAACTGGAGGGTTAAATTCAACTATCTTAACTAATTGAACGGGTCAGGTCTGGAAAGAAGCAGCTCTGTTTTAGACAGCTGATGTTCAGGGATCAGCGGGGTGGAGTTACGAATTTAGATAACTTATCTTTATAAGGTATGTCCATCCATTTACATGCTACTAAAAAAAATGGTAGTATTTTTATTATTAAAACCATAAAATATATATACTAAAATAGATAAACTATTATATACTTGTTTTCAATTGTAAATGTCGAGGTGGCCCAGCCTGGTACGGCGGTGGCCTGCTAAGCCACTGGAGAGATCTCCACCCGGGTTCGAATCCCGGCCTCGGCGCTTAAAAAACTTTTAACTAATTTTTAATTTTAATTTTTATATAAATATTACACTTTAATTTCTTAATAATAAATTTTATTTTCCAAACAATTTTTATGAAAATTTTTTTATTTACAATACTATAAACATAATAATTAGAATAAAATAAAATTTAAAAACTAAAACAATAAAAAAGGGGAGAAATTAAAGTGTCAGATCAAAATACATTTTTACTAAAAGCAAAAGAAGAAATTAAACAAAAAATAGCAGAAGAAACCAAACAACTAGAATTAATAAAAAAAGAACAACAAGAACTTCAAAGAGCAAAACAGGGATATGCAGATTTTTATGAAAACCTAGTACATTTCTTCAAAGAAAGTATGGAAGATTTTGAAGTAACAGAAGATGAACTATCAGATTATTTCAAAGAAAACATTGATGAGGTATACCAGAACTATGTACAAATAAGATCTGATGCAATAGCAGAAATTGATGCATTAAGCCAGTACATCTCCCATATTAAAAAACAATTAGCATCAAATCAGAGAACACTTAAATTCTACAGATCACAATACATAGACAGTGACTTTTTTGATGAATGTATGCCACTAGTTGCATTATATCAAGATAAAATAGATACATACAATGAAAATATAGCTCTTACAGATGATATAATACATAAACTTGGTGAAATATCAGATAAGCTTGTAGGATGGAATTAAAAAAAAGAGTAAAAAAAATAGAAAAAAAGGTGTGTATGGATTATCTATGCTATTTTTGCAAGACGTTCCATTGCAGTTTGTAGGTTTTCATAGCTTTGTGCATAGGATAATCTTATATATCCTTCACCCATTTCTCCAAATGCATTACCATTTACAAGTACAACATCTTCTTTTAATGCTTTTTGTATGAATTCATCAGGATTGTCTTGTTTGAAAAATACATAAAATGCACCATCAGGACGAATACATTCAACACCCATATCATATAATGAATCAACAACAAGATCACGTCTTTTTCTAAACTCACTTGTCATATCAGATACACATTGTTGTGGACCTGTTAATGCTTCTGTTGCTGCAATTTGTGTTGCTGTGTCAATACATGCAACGTTATATTGATGTACTTTAAGTACTTCATCTATTATTTCACTACATGCAGATAAATATCCTACTCTTAGTCCTGTCATTGCATATGCTTTTGAAAATCCATTTATTGTAACTGCATTGTCTGTATATGCTTGGAAGCTGTAGTGTTTTTTATCATATATGATTTTTTCATAGATTTCATCTGATATTATTATAATATCATTTTCATCTGCAAATTCTGCTATTGCTTTTATTTCATCTTTTGGCATTACAGATCCTGTTGGATTTGCTGGTGAGTTGATAATCATTGCTTTTGTATTTTCTGTTACTGTATTTTCTACATCATCAAGTGTTGTGTTAAATCCATTTTCTGCACTTGTTTTTAGTGCTACTGGATTTGCTCCTGCTATTTTTACAACTTCCCTGTATGATAGAAATCCTGGATCTGGTATTAGCACATCATCTTTTGGATCTATGAGTGCATTTACTGTTGAATATAATGCTTCACTTGCACCTACTGTTAGTATTACATTATCTGCTGTTGTGTTGATGTTATTGTCTTTTTTTAGTTTATCTACAATTGTTTCTCTTAGTTTTACTTCTCCTTTGTTTTGTGAATAATGTGTATATCCTTCATCTAGTGCATTTTTTAGTGCATCTATTATGTGTTTTGGTGTGTCAAAGTCTGGTTCTCCAAGTGCAAGATTTATTGCTGTTGGTGATGCTTGTTCAAACATTTTTCTTACTTGTGATAAGTTTATATCAGATACTCTTTGTGCTCCATATTGCATGTTATATTCCTTTCCTTAAAATTTATTATATTCCTTTTTAATAGTTTTTTTTCTTAAAATCAATATAGTATTATATTTGTTTATTTTTACATAAAAATAGATTTATTTTTTCTTCAATTATATATAAAATTATTTTAATGTTAACTTAAAGATATAAATTAAAAACACAAAAAAAGTTTATAAAATTATAAAACTATTATTTTTCAGGTGATATATTGGAGAATGTAGAAGCTAGTAATTCAAATATTGAAATGATACGTGGTGATCCTAAAGTTGCACTTAAAAAGCTTGCCTGGCCATTAATTTTTACACTTGTTCTTAACATGGTTTATAATCTTGTTGATAGAATATGGGTTGCAGGTCTTGGTGCAGGTCCTCTTGCTGCTATTGGTTTTATTTTACCTATCTTTATGATGATTAGTGGTATTGGTAATGGTTTTGGATCTGGTGCAAATTCTGTTATTTCACGATATATTGGTGCAAAAGATAAGGATAATGCATCAAATAGTGCAATTCATTCGATTCTTATTGGTATTGTTATATCAATATTAATTCCACTTTTGCTTTTGCCATTTCTTGGTGATTTACTTGTTATGATGGGTGCAGGTAATGTTTTATCTTATGCATCAGATTATGCAACTATTATTATTTTAGGTTCATTTACATTGGTACTTAATGGTATTCTTTCAAGTCAGCTAAGGGCTGAAGGTGATATTAAGCGTGCATCACGTGCTCTTATAATTACTGGTGTTCTTAATATGGCTATTGATCCTATTTTTATCTATACTTTTAATCTTGGAGTTCGTGGTGCTGCTATTGCAACGATATTATCTGCACTTGTTGCAACAGTTCTTATGTTTTACTGGATTTTAGTTAAAAAAGATACATATGTTAATGTGGAGGGTAGTTATTTTAAGTTTTCACCTACAATTATACGTGAAATTATTTCTGTTGCAATTCCTGGTACTGTTGAGGAAGTTATAATGTCAAGTGTTGCTATTATGATTAATGCTACTCTTGCAGTAATTGCTACAACTGAGGTTATTGCAGCATATACTGCAGCTTGGAGTATTGTTGATATTGCTATGATGATTCCTCTTGGTATTGCTACTGCAGCAATTACTGTTGCAGGTGTTGCATATGGTGCACGTGATATTAGGCGTGTTGATTTTGTGTGTAATTATTCAATAAAGCTTTCAATGATTCTTGTGGTTGTTGTATTTATTGTTATTGAAATTTTTGCACCTCAAATTGCAATGATCTTTTCATATTCATCTCCTGGTGCATTTAATGGATTAGTTTGTGATGTTTTAAGAATTCTTGCATTGTTTATATTAACTGTTCCTGCAGGTATTTGTTGTGCATTTGTATTTCAGGCTATTGGACGTGGTATGATTTCACTTATCTTAACAATTCTTCGTGAGGTTGTATTTGTTCTTATTGCATTATTTATTCTTGTTGATGTGATGCATCTTGGTGCTATTGGTGTTTATCTTTGTATGACTCTTGGTGGTCTTATGGGTGGTATTGTTGCAATTGTAGCATTTAAGTATTATATCAGAAAAATTGAAGCCTTTGAGGGAGCTTCAATTTAATTTTTTTCTTCTTTTTTTTATATTTTTTTTAGTAGTAACTTTTATATATTATAACTTAATTAACTATTACTAACAACAGTTGCATATGCAACTATTTACATATTAAATAATTGTATTTACAATTATAATTATTTTAAGTAATTTTAAATAAATATTGAAATTTTTCAAAAAACAAATTAAATAAAATATATTTACAATACTAATAATTTTTTTTATTTTAACAAAAAAAGAGAAAAACACAACAAAATATAAAACAAAAGGAGAGGTGAAAGATTGCATCAAAATGAAAATGATGACACAACTAAAGTAGATGTAATACGAGGAGATCCAAAAGTAGCACTAAAAACCATAGCATGGCCTATGATATTTACACTTGTACTAAACATGATATATAACATGGTAGATAGAGTATGGGTAGCAGGACTAGGAGCAGATCCACTAGCTGCAATAGGATTTGTAGCACCAATATTTATCATAATAGGTGGAATAGGAAATGGATTTGGAGCAGGAGCAAACTCCCTCATATCACGATACATCGGAGCAAAAGATAAACAAAACGCATCAAATAGTGCAATACATTCAATACTAATAGCCCTGGCACTATCAATAATAATACCAATAATACTCATGCCACTACTAAAACAATTACTACTTCTTATGGGAGCAGAAAGTGTACTTAAACTTGCAACAGACTATGCAACAATCATCATTATTGGAGGATTTACACTCATATTCAATGGAGTACTTTCAAGTCAACTAAGAGCAGAAGGAGATGTAAATCGTGCAACAAAAGCACTTGTAATAACAGGTATATTAAACATAATAATAGATCCAATATTCATATATGTACTAAATCTAGGAGTAGCAGGAGCAGCAATAGCAACAGTATTATCAGCACTTGTTGCAACAGTCCTAATGCTTTACTGGATTTTAGTTAAAAAAGATACATATGTTGATGTAGGACGTGACCAATTTAAATTCAGTCCAAAAATTATCAAAGAAATCATTGCAGTAGCAGTACCAGGAAGTGTAGAACAAGTAATTATCTCACTCATATCAATTGTAATGAATGCAGTACTTGCAATGGTAGCATCAACAGATGTAATTGCAGCATTCACAGCAGCATTTAGTATAATACAGGTAGGAATGATGTTCCCAGTAGGAATTGCAACAGCAGCAATTACAGTTGCAGGAGTAGCATATGGAGCACGTGACTTTAAAAGAGTTGAATTTGTATGTAAATATGCAATAAAACTATCAATGTCTATAGTAATAGTAATTGTAGCATTAATGGCAATCTTTGCACCACAAATTGCAATGCTATTTAGTTATTCAGCAGCAACAGCATCACTCAATGCACTAGTAACTGAAGCACTACGTGTATTACTTGTATTTTTAATTGGTGTACCTGTAGGATTATGCTGTGCATTTACATTCCAAGGAATAGGAAAAGGAACAATATCACTCATACTTACAATTCTAAGAGAAGCAGTATTTGTACTAGTATTTTTATACTTATTTGTATTCGTACTTGGAATGGGACAAATAGGAGCATATCTATCAATGGGTATGGCAGGAGTACTCGGATCAGTAGTAGCAGCAATACTCTTTAAATACTACATGAATAAACTTCAAAAATTTGAAGGAAAAGCACCAGATGAATGCTAAATAACTCAATTTAACCACCCAAATCCACTCTTTTTATTTTTTTAAAAAAAACTACTATTTTTTACTAAGTTATAGATAATTTAATAAATTACACATTAGTAGTAGAAAATAAAATATTACAATAAAATAAAAGATAGAAAAAATATAAATATAAAAATAATAATGAATATTTTTTATCTAAAAAAGTGGTGTTTTAATATATAAATAATATAATAACCAAAAATTTTCTTTAAAGTGATAAAATGAAAAATATAAATGAAAAAGATGAAAATAACCTACATGTAAGTTTTCTTTTTTCAACAACAATAAGACAACATAACATATGGATGAATCAAGTACTAAAGCCATATAATCTATCAGCAAGTGAATTTCCACTACTTATGAAACTACACTTTGATGGTAACATAACACAACATGAACTTGCCGGAGAATTCTACCTAACAGAAGGAACAATAGCAAGAAGTGTACGAAAACTGGAAGATAAAGGATTTATACAAAGAGAAGTTGATGATAACAACAGACGAAAAAAATATGTATCACTAACACCCAGAGGACATGAAGTTGCAATATTTATGCAAGACTTAGAGGAAAAATGGGAAGCAGAAGTAATACGTGAACTTGATACAACTGAAAAAGAAAACTTAAAGAAAATATTAAAAAAAATAGCATTAAAATCATTTAAAATAAAAGATATAATAAAATAATTTAGAATACAAAAAATGAGTGGAGGATTTAATTTTTGATAGAAGAATATAATACTGTTATTAAAAATCCAAGAAAGGTAATAACACGCTTTGCATCATGTTATCCAAATGTATATCGTGTTGCAATGTCATCAATGGGATATCAGATAATATATGACTTTCTTAATGCACGTGAGGATATCTATTGTGAACGTGTAATATATCCACAGACAAAAAGTATTGAGACAAGATCAAACTTATCAGAATTTGACATTGTAAGTTTCACACTACAATTTGAAGAAGACTATCTTAACATGATTGACATGTTAAAGCGAAGTAATATTCCTCTAGAATCAAAAAATAGAAGAGCTAAAGATCCACTTGTAATTGCAGGTGGACCATGTGCTACATCAAATCCACTTCCTATCTCTGAATTTGTTGACATATTCATAGTAGGTGATGCAGAAGTTGTCCTTGATAATGTGATCGATGTATGTAGTGATACAAACGATCCAAGGGCTGATATTTTTGATCTTCTTGACATTCCTGGTGTATATAAGCCAGGCTATCCTGCAAAAAAACAGCAGATAAAATCAATGAAGGATGCATGGAGGCCAATATATCAGATTGTAACAAAAACAGACAATGATAAATTCACACCAGCATTTGGTAGTGATACATTTCTTCTTGAAGTATCACGTGGATGTAGTCGTGGATGTCGTTTTTGTATGAGTGGATGTATGTACAGGCCACGTCGTGAAGTTGACATGGATACACTCATTGACACAGCACTTAAGTGTCGTCATGCAACGGGACAAAATAGAGTAGCACTTCTTGGTGAGGCTGTAAGTGATTATAGTCGTATTGAGGATCTTGTATGGAATCTTTCTGAGGAAGGATTTAATGTTGTTACACCTTCTCTTCGTGTGGAATCAGTATCTGATGAGCTTCTTGAAATACTAAAAAGTAATGGTCTTAAAACTATTACCATTGCACCTGAAACTACTATGTCTCAGAGATTAAAGCTTAATAAGCCAATGAGTGATGAGGAAATTATTTCAACTGTTGATCGTGCTATTGATCTTAAATTTAAGGTGAAGATGTATCTTCTTTTAGGTACTCCTGGTGAGACAACAGAGGATGTTATGGATCTTGTTAATTTCCTTCGTAATATTGTAGGTCGTGGTGTCAGATATAATACTATTAAAACTAGTGTTAATCCTCTTATTCCAAAGCCTCATACTCCACTGCAGTATATGGGCTTTGATTATGATGATATTTTTGAAAAATATAAAAGATATTCATCACGTCTAAAATATAGATATAAGAAGGAGTCACTCAGGAAAGCTACAATGCAGTATGTTCTATCAAATGGTGGTGCTGAGATGAATAAGATTCTTAAAATAGGAGATCAGCTTAAATTTAAGGATTGGTATAAGCTTGCATCTAAGATTAATGAGGTGAAAGCTAAAGATAATGGTAAGCTTCCATGGCATGAAATAGATGTTGGAATTACAGATAAGTATTTAAGACGTGAATATGATAAGATGTTAAATTCCCAGATTACTCCATGGTGTGAGGAGGATAAATGCTATGGTTGTGGTGCATGCTAATGGGAATTTTCTTTTTCTTTTTCTAATTTTTTTATTTTTTTTATTAATTTTTACACTTTTTTTAGGGATAGTTTTTTTATTATATTAAAAAGAGATATTATATTTAGGAAAAATAATTATGTAAAATTTGAGGATTATTATATGGATTATACTTACAATAAGATTGCAGTTGGTGGAACTTTTGATAAGTTTCACAAGGGACATGAACAGTTAATTAAAACAGCTTTTGACATGGCAGAAAATGTCTTAATAGGCGTTTCATCTGATGCATTTGCATCAAGAAAGTCACATAATGTTGAGTGTTGTGAAAAAAGAATTAAAAATGTAAAAGAAGCTATCAAAGATTATGATAATAATTATACTATTATTGAAATTAATGATGCTATGGGTACTGCTGATATTGATGCAAATCTTGATGCTATTGTTGTAAGTGAGGAGACTGAGGAATCTGCTGTTTATATTAATAAGATTCGTCATGAAAATGGTCTTAAGTTACTTGATATTGTTGTTATTAAATGGGTTTTAGCTGATGATAATATTCCTATTTCATCTACTCGTATTCGTAAAGGTGAAATTACACAAGATGGTGTTATTATATCAGACTAGGATTTTTTTTTATCTTCTTTTTTTTTAATTCCCTTTTTTTATCTACTATTACTTTTTTTTTATATTTTATTTATGATTGAATTGTGTGTTGTATTTAGTATTGTTTTTGTATTTGTTGCTATTGTTGTGTAGTAGTTTATTGTGAAGTTTGCAACTACTAGTATTATAATAAGTACTGTTGTAACTATTAGTATTACTTCTATGCTTATTTGTGCTTTTTGGTCTTTTATTATTTTCATGGTGTTGTTGTTTTGTTTGTTAGGTTGTTTCGTATTTGTTGTGCATCTTCTTTTGCTGTGAAGTTTTGTGATTGGCTGAAGTAGTTTGAATATATTTGTAGTGCTACTAATGCTATTATTATTACTCCTCCAAATAGTAGTATGTATTCTGCTGCTGATTGTCCTTTTTGATCTTTTATTATGTTCATCTTTTTTACACCTCCTATTTTGTATTACTAATATTATATTTAGTATTACTTTTTATATAAAGTATTACAATTTAGCTTAAAATCCACATAAAAGTATTACTTATTTTTTTAGTATATAAATAAAATCTATTTAGTAAATAAAAAACAAAAATATAATAATATTAAAACAATAATTTCAAGGAAAAATAGTCAATGAAGATACTAATAATAACATGTGGGGTAGGAATAGGACATGCATCAAGAAGTCTTACACTATCAAAGATTCTAAAAAAACATGGACATGAAACAATATTTGCAAGCTATAATGCAGGCTTGCATTTCATACATAAAAACAATGAAGAAGTATATCCAATTCCTGCAATGAACTTCCAAGGAGAAGATGGGGAAATTGATATTGAAAAAACAGTATCAAAATCAAAAGACATACCATTTACCTTTATAAAATCCTTAATTGAAGAATATAAGATAATTAAAAAAACAAACCCTGACATTATTATTACAGATTCAGACTATGGAGCTGTATTTGTTTCAAAAATACTAAAAAAGCCATGCTATATTATAACAAATGACCTGGAATTTGGATTTTCAAATTCAACAGATAAAAGATACATAAAATACCTTGAAAAATTTATTAAAAAACTAATCCTGGGAATTTCAAAACTAGCAGATGCAATACTAATACCTGACATTCCAGGATCTGTTGATGTACCCAGGAAACTTGAAGATAAAACACATTTTATAGGATCACTCATATATCATGATGAAACACTCACAAAAGATGATTTACGTCGTAAATATGGTGTTGGTGTTGATGCTAAAGTTATTGTTGTAACAATTGGTGGAAGTGATTTTGGTAAAATATTAATAGAAAATATGTGTGATATAGCCCACACACTTGATGTTGATTATATTTACATGTTCACTGGTTTTGAAATAAATCCTGATGAATTTAAATGTAAAGTTAGGAGTAATAATGTTATAATAAAACAGTTTACATACAACTTAGTTGAATGGATGAAACTTTCTGATTTAACAGTTGCACTTGCAGGACACACAACAACAATGGAATTAATATCAATAGCAAAACCCAACATACTAATACCACTAAAAAATCATATAGAACAACAAAAAAATATAGAAAGAATAAAGCCATATAATATAACACAAACACTAGATATAAATAATAAAGATCAACTAAAAACAACAATAAATGAAACACTAAAAAAACTAGATACAATAAAAGTAGATGAAAAACAACACAAAGAATTTATGAAATATGATGGCTGTCAAAATACATTAAAAATAATAGAAGAAAACAACATATAAAACAAAATAATGAAAAAAATAATTATAATATAAAATATTAGGTGATTTATTATGGATATTAAATATTATGGACATTCAGCATTCCAGATAACAACACAAGAAGGACTTAAAATATTAATAGACCCATTTATAAGTGGAAATGAAAAATGTTTAACACCAGTAGAGCTAATAAATCCTGATGTAATACTAATAACACATGGACATTCAGACCACTTTGGTGATGCAATGGAAATTGCAAATAATTCATCAGCACTTATCATAGGAACACATGAAATTGCAAACTTCATACAAAAACAGGGACTTGAAGCTATAGGAATGAATATTGGTGGAACTGTATCAATTAATGATCTTGTAAATATTTCAATGGTAGATGCAAAACATACATCTTCACTTGACTTTACAGAAAATGCAGAAGTAGGAGGATCTGCAATAGGATATATAATAACACTTGAAAATGGAAAGAAAATCTACTTTGCAGGAGATACAGGACTTTTTGGTGATATGAAAACAGTTATTGGTGATATTTACAAACCTGACATTGCATTGCTTCCAATTGGTGATAGATTTACAATGGGACCTGAAGATGCAGCAATTGCAGCTAAATGGTTAAATGTACGTATTGTAATTCCTATGCATTATAATACATTCGATGCAATAGCACAAGATCCTGAATTGTTTGCTGATATGGTTTCAGAAAAAGCTGCAGGTACATATACTGTAATTCTTGATCCTGGAGAAACATACTCTGAAGAATAAAAATATTTTTTTTTCCTAATCTTCCTCTTCTTTTTTTTTAATTCTTTATTTTTTCAAATAATAATTTAAGTACATGTAGCTGTAGTTTTTAATTTTTAATAAAAATAGTTATGATATGTATTTAAATGAATTTATACTTTGATATAATCTATGATATTGATTAAATATTGATAAATATTGTATCTAAAATTAATTAAAATTAATAATAAAAAAAATAAAAAAAATAAAGTTTTTAGTGGGGTGGTGATTTGTATAATTTATCATCTAATTACTATTTCTTTTTGAAATAACTGAATTTAATTTATTTATCTCATATACCACAACAAGTAGTATTGGCCATACACCTATTCTTCCAATCCAGAATTCAAGAATCATTACAAGTTTAACAACAGCTGGTGCTCCAACATTAATATATTCAGGTCCAACACCAATATTACCAATAGCAGATGCAGAAAGAGCATAAGCAACTTGTATATCATTACAAAATACCAGAATTATAGTTGCACTTACAACAAATATCAACAGATAGGCTATAATATACATTATAATTGGCCTAATTTCTGTATATGACAATTCAATATTACGACCATCATGTTGTACTTTTTTTACATTCACTGAATTTTTAGGTAAAAAGATTGTCTGACCTTCCCACCATACACTTTTAAGAAGTAAATATATGTTATAAAGCTTAATTCCCCCAGCTGTAGAACATATTCCTCCTCCACAAAACATTACAATTATCAGTATATGATAACAAAATGGTGACCACATATTAATATCTGTTGATGTAAATCCAGTACTTGACATTACAGAGATAACCTGGAAAAGTGCATGTCTGAGTGTTATAAATACATCAGAGCCATATGTATGACTTGAAAGATGTGATAATGTTATAAGAATTGTAGCAGTAGCAATTAATGCAAACATTGTCTTTGTTTCAGAATCCTTATAAAATGCCTTGAAATTTCCTTTTATTAATCTGTATATAAGTATAAAGTTTGTACTTCCAAGTAACATCTGTATTATTGTTACAATCTGCACAGGAAGTGAACTAAATCCTCCAACACTGTCAGGATATATTGAAAATCCTCCAGTTGCAATAGCTGCCATCATATAACAGAGTGAATCAAATAAGTCAAGACCAACCATTATATATAATGCCACACCAATAGCTGAAATTAGCAGATATAACTTTATAAATATGATAGATGTATGACGTATATTTGGTGTCATCTGCTCTGTTCTACCTTCTGCTGTGTAGAGCTGATTTAATTTTCCTGTTGTTGGAACAAGTACTAGTATAAATATAATGAAACCAAGTCCACCAAGCCATTGTGTTAATGCTTGCCAAAGTGCAAGAGAATATGGTGTTCTTGATGCTGGTATAAATGAAAATCCTGTTGTTGTAATACCAGACATTGCCTGGAAGAATGAATCAATTACACCAAGAGTACCTGAAAAGTAGTATGGAAGTCCTGCAAGTAGTGCTGCAACACCCCATATACCAAATACAAAAATTAAATCTCCCTTAAGTGAAAGTTGTGTCTTTTTATAGTCTTTGTAGCTATAATACAATATCAAACCAGGAACAAGTGATATGATAGCTGATGCTATAAATGAGTAAAGATACCTTATGCTATCATTATAAATAATAGCACATCCTACAGGTAATAATAGAAATAATCCAAGGATAATACATATAATTCCAGTAAAATGGGCAATAGCCTTAATTTCACTTGCTTTTAATTTGTTTATAAAAAACGAATTCATTATTACCCGCCTTTTTTTGTGTTTTTAGTTTTAATCCATACAATAAATAATAATACTCTTATTTAAATAAAAAAAATAAAAAAATCCCGAAAAATATTATTAATATTATAATATTATTTACATAATTTCATATGTTAATTGTATTATTTAAATTTATAATAATTAAAAAAATGGGAAAATTTTAAAAAAAAGAAAGGGAAGATATTTTTTTTTAGTTTATTTATAAGATTATTTTTTTATTTTATCTTTTTCATATAATACTACAGAAACAACATCTCGTATTGTTCTTCCTATACTTCCACCAAGACTTCCAAGTACTACTCCACCAATTATTGTAAAAAGTAGTACAATTATAATTGACATTGCAAATGACACATCATTTGTCATCATTAAAAGTGAGCTGAACTTTGGAATGTAGTATGATACGAGAAATATACTGAAAATAAAACATAAAATCATACTTGATGTTGTACATCTAAGAGCTCTGTGTTTTACATTCTTCTTATCTGATGGATTATATAAAAATGCTGCAACAAGTGGTGCCATAATAATGGCAAGTATCACAGCACTTAGAGGATATCCCATAATTCTTCCAATAAATAAGATAAAACTTCCAATAAATAAACCTATTATAATTGACGTAAGATAGTCAAGATTAATATAGTCTAGTTTTATCATAGTTAATCTAAGTATTATTTTTATTTTCTAAAGATTATAATATTTTTTATTATTAAAACTTAGTAGAAGGATAATAAAAAGTAGTATTTTATATATAAATGAAATAGTTATCTATGGTTAGATAAAAATAAAATAAAAAAAATAGTGGGAAATAATTTAAAGTTTAATTATTATTTTAATAATGTAATTTTAGCATCTAATGACTCACCCTCAATTAGAATTGCATCATCTTTTGTTATGATAATTCTAATTTTTTTATGTTTATCTTCAATATAGATTATGTCATCTTCTGTAATTTTTGAAATTATTGTATGTTTATCAACTAGATTTTTTGTCCTTTTAATTGATCTTATTGTATCGTTAATAATTACCATATCAACTTCTGGAATACATGTTAACCTTGTTTTTGATACTATTTCACTGTTTTCAAGTTCAATCATCTGAAGTGTATTGTTAGTATTTGTAATTATAATTTTATCTTTAAATAGATTGTTGTTATATTTATTAAATATAAATTCATCTATGAAGATATATTCCAGATGTTCTATATTATACTTTGATAAATTGTCTATTAGAATATTTATTTTTGAAGGCATTTTGTATACCACCATTTATTTTCATTATTACATTTATTTTCATTATAATATCCCTCCTTTTTTTTTGTTTGAATTTAATAAAATAAAACCTTATTTTCATACTACCGATTCTAGTAAAATTTGTTAAATAATTAGTTTAAAGTTATATTTTTTTAAATTCTATTCTTAATTTTAACTTAATAGTATTTAAAGGGCTGTATTTTCATAAATTCGTAAAATTTGATCTTATTTTGTTAAAATAATTAAATATTTAGGAGTTTTATTTTTAAGTATTTCATGATTTTTTCATATATTACTTTAAAGAAAAATCATCATATTTCATGAATTATAACTAAAATATGTTACTTTTATAGCAACTATTAAAGAAAAAAGAAGAAATTTTTTATGAAAACATTAAAAAACACAACTATGTTATAAAAAAGAGGAAATTTAACATATATTCTAATGTAAAATATTTTTCTACTTCAAATTACCCTTTTTTTACATTAGTTTTTAAAATAAAAAATTTTACTATCCATGTAATAAAGTATTATTTCAGTAATTTTTTTAGTAAAAAAAAGAATTATATTGAAAAAAAAAACAATAAAAAAGGTATTAAAAAACTTATTTTACCATATAACTCTATTAAAATTAGTATTTTTTTAGTACATATATTCAATACTTTTTTTTACATATAAATTTTTTTTTAGTGTCTGTGTCTGTGTCTATGTTTATGTTTGTTATGTGATCCTGATTTTGATCCATCATTATTATTGTTTGTGTCATTATCATTTTGATCTGTTAGTTGATCATTATCAGCATTTGAATTTGTAGTATTATTTAAATGATCTGTTGTTGTGTTGTTATTGTTATTTGCTCCAAAAAAACCTCTACTTAAAAGAACTACTAATATAAGTATAATAACAATGATGATTTGAATTATACGTATTTTCTTCATAATATTCTCCATATTTCTTGTTTAATTTAGTATTAATTAAAATATAATGTTTTTGTAGGTAATATAATATTAGTTAAAAAAAATATATTTTTATTGAAAATAGAGTTTAATAATTGAATTTTAAAAATTAGAATAAAAAAAAATAAAAAAATAAAAAAAAAGGTTTTATATCAAAAAAAATAATTTTTAATTATTCGCTTGGTTATCATTACTACTTGATGATTTAGCATTGTCACTTGAACTACTACTTGATTGTTTGTCATTGCTTGATTTTTTGTCATCTTTTTTGCTTTCTTTTGGTGTATCTTGTTGTTTATTGTTGTTATCTTTGCTTTGATCTGCTATTTGTGTGTTTGTATTGTTTGTATCGTTATGTGTTGCATTTATGCTACTATTATTTGCACTATCATTTGTTGTATTGTTATCTGCAAAGTTGAAGTTAAGTCCACCATTGCTAATAACAAGTAATAGTACAAGTATGGCTGCTACACCAACTAGAATTATTTTTCTATTTCTCATAGTTGATATTTTTATAAGTATGAGTATATAAAAACAGTGAAATAAAATATATATAAAACTCATCTTTTATTGTCATAAGAGTTATTATTTATTAATTATAAAAATTTTACTTGATTATTAATAAAATTTAGTAGGATGATATTTTTGATTAATTGGGATTATGATAAACTAGAATATATGAATGATAACAACATCTATGAAAATAAGGTAAAACTAGACTATGTTAAATTATCAGAAGTAATTGAGGAAATTATACCACTTGTATATGAAAATGGTGATTTACTACCACTTCTATTTGAGGATTTAAATGTAGCATCAAAAGATGATATTTTCAAAGCAGTTAATCTACCTGAAGTTACAGATGAACATAAAAGTATACTTGATGAAAAACAAAGACAAAGAAATATACAAAAGCTTAAAAGATTTTCACGAGACTTACAACACAAAGACTGGTATGAATACATGGACAATGAAGTACTGGAATTTCTCAAAAAATATCCACAATATGAAGATATTCTAAAAAAAGATTAAAAATTTCCAAAAAAAAGGGGTGGAAGGCATATGTTAAATTATATACAATTAAATTTAACTACATGCTTTTTACACTTAAATGTATTTCCAAAACTATCACTAAATACATCACCTTCAACTAAGTTAAAATACCTGAGTGTTGAATTTGAAAGTTTAAAGTAGTAAATATCACTAAGCATATCATTACATTTAAAATCAAATATTGTAACATGATATCTTTCCTGTTTTGGGAAATAGTTGATATGATATTCAATAGAATCAGATATAAGATGTGTCTGTTCACATTCTACTTTTCTTTGTTCATATAATGATTCTATTTCCCTGCTATTATCTCGTGTTTTATTTATTGTTTTCATTATCTTATTTTTCCTTTTTATTGTCTCTTATTTTATAGATAAATAGTTTATATATTAAATAATTTTACATCAATTTTTATCTTATTTTTAACAAATATATTAAATAAATCTTTACATTAAAAAAAAAGAAAACTTAAACCCAAAAATAAATAAATTAGAGGAGATGAGTATTAATTTTAAATAATATTACACAAACTGAGAAAAGAATTATTCTAACAGTATTTTTCTGTATGTCATTTACAATTTCAAATCTAATAACTGTAAAAATAGTAGATCTTGGAGTATTTAATCTTATAACTCCAGCTGCAGCAATTATATATCCTCTCATCTATGTTCTTACAAATGTTATTACACAAGCATATGGTGAGGATGCAGCACAAAGAACACTAGTACTTGGAATTTTAGCTGATGTACTTTTTGTATGTATGACATCATTATTACTTATTCTTCCTTCACCTGCAAATTACACAGGTGATAGTGCTTTAGCATTTGTATTTATGAAAACTCCACGTATACTTGTTGCATCATATATCAGCTATCTTATAGGAAATATTGTAAATGCACATCTTACAGTTAAATTAAAAAATGGATGTTCAAATGCTACACTTAGAAATATGCTTGCAATAGCAATTGGTGAGCTTCTTGATAATATAATGTTTATTACACTTGCATTTATCTTTGAAGTTTCATTTTCTGAAATTATAGTTATGATCTTTACACACTGGATATTAACTCTTATATGGATTGTTATAGCACAGCCTTTTATTCCAAGACTCCTAAATTGGGTATCATCTGATAAAGTAGAATAATTAAATTATATCTCCTCCTTCTTTTTTTTGTTTATTTTTATTCCATAAAATTTATTACTATATTTTAATATAAATAATAAGTAGAGCTTTTATTATTTTAAAAATGAGTTGTTAACTACCTACTTTTTTTAATTTAGCTTTATTTTTTATCTAATTAATTTTAAGGGAGGAAAAAACATATGGATTTAAATATTACACCTACTGAGAAAAGATTGATTATTACTGTATTTTTCTGTATGTCATTTACAATTGCAAATCTTATTACAGTAAAAATTATTGATCTTCACATACTTGGTCTTGTAGTTCCTGCTGGTGTTCTTATTTATCCTCTTGTTTATGTTCTAACAAATGTTATTACAGAAGCATATGGTGAGGATGCAGCACGCAGAACTTTAATTCTTGGTATTGCAGCTGATGTACTTTTTGTGTTTATGACAACATTACTGCTTGTTCTTCCTTCACCTGCAAATTATGCTGGTGATTCAAGTTTAGCATTTGTATTTACACAAACACCTAAAATACTTGTTGCATCATATATCAGTTATCTTATTGGTAACCTTGTAAATGCACGTCTTACAACTATTGTAAATCGTAATGACTCAAATCATGCACTTAAAAACATGTTTGCAGTAGCAATGGGTGAACTTGTAGATAACATTATATTTATTGGTCTTGCATTTATTGGAGAAGTTCCAGTTATGGAAATTGCAATTATGATATTCAGCCACTGGGTATTAAGTTTAATTTGGATTTCTATTGCAGAACCATTCACACTTAAAGTTCTTAAATGGGCAAAAGATGACACAAATGTAGAAGCAACAGCATAGATTCTACATTTTCTTACCTTTTTTTATGAGAGAATAAAGATTCTCTTCTTCTTTTTTTTATAAATTTATTTTAAAGTAAAATTTTTAGGGATGGATTAAAAAATTGAATTTAAATATTACAAAATCTGAAAAAAGAATAATACTAAGTACAATTTTCTGTATTGCCTTTATGACAGCAAATCTAATAACAGAAAAACTTATTGAAATAAAAGCATTAGGTCTTATATTTCCAGCAGGTGTTCTTATCTATCCTCTTGTATTTGTTATTACAAGTGTTATTACAGAAGTATATGGTAAGGATATTGCACATAGAACATTGATAATTGGAATTATTGCAAATCTATTTTTTATAGTGATGACTACAATCATACTTTATCTTCCATCACCATCGTATTATACTGTGATTTAAGTCTTATGTATGTATTTGGTCAGGCTCCAAGATTTTTCTTCTCAGGATGTGTTGGATATTTTGCAGGAAATATTGTAAATGCTCATATTACAGCATTTGTTGCTCGTCGTAGTAGTAATCCTGATTCTGAGTTAAAAAACTTATTTCCTATAACAGTAGGTATTTTTGTTGATTTAATGGTCTTTATGACTATGGCATATCTTGGAAAGCTTTCATTTATTGTGATATTTTCTATGACATTTAATTACTGGATTCTTAATGTTTTATGGGTTTTAATTGCAAAGCCATTTATTGGATGGACTCTCAGGTGGGCAAAAACAGAATAGAAAAAAAGGAAGTGAAGTTATATTTTTTTCTACATATTTTTTTTCTTTTTTTTACTAAATTTTTATTATCTTATCTTTATAGATATATCAATTAAGTTAAACTAATTATGGATTTTTTAACTTTTTTTTTATGGAAATAAATATTATTATTTTTTTTTGATTTAATTAACTTTTTATTTGGAGGTTTGATTAGTTATTTGGAATTTTAAGTTATCTGCAGTTGAAAAGCGTATTGTTATTGGTACAATCTTTTGTATGGCATTTACCACTGCAAATATTATTACAACAAAGCTTATTAATCTTGAATTTATACATCTTATGATTCCAGCAGGAATTCTTATCTATCCACTTGTATTTGTCCTAACTAGTGTTATGACAGAAGCCTATGGTGAGCGTGTTGCACAAAGAACTCTTATTATTGGTATTTGTTTTAATCTTTTCTTTCTTTTTACGGTGATGCTTGTTGCATATCTTCCATCACCACCAGGATATATGGGAGATAAACATCTGCGTTTTGTATTTGGTGCAGCACCCAGATTTTTTGTTGCAGGAATTGCAGGTTACTTTGCAGGAAACCTTGTAAATGCACATCTTACAGCAATTGTTGCACAACGTAGTGGTGGTTCTGATTCATCACTTAAGAATTTATTTGCAATAGCTGTTGGTATTCTTGTTGATATTATTGTATTTATTGGAGTGTCATATATTGGTATTATTCCAGTTGGTACTATTGCATATATGGTGTTTAATTACTGGATTATTAATATTGTATGGATTATTATTGCAAAACCACTTGTTAGTTGGACACTCAGATGGGCTAAGTCCTAGAATCTATTTCGAAATTATGAATTTTAACTCTTTAAATTAATTGATAGTTTGTTTTATAACAAATTATTCTATTTTTATTATTCTTTTCTTATTTTTTTAATTATTATCTTTTATTTTCTAAAATAAAAACTTATTTATCTTATTTAACTAAATATAATAAGTATATTAAGTTAAAAATTGAAATAAATTATTTTTATTAATTTTTAATTTAACTTAATTTTAATAAAATAAATAAAGTAGTGGAGGTGTATTATTTTTGGAATTAAAACTAGTTTTTGCTGAAAAAAGAATTCTTAGAAGAGCAATCTTTTCAATAACATAATATTAGTAAATATTTTTAAATTTAATTAATCTTTTTAATGGAGGTTTGATTATTTATTTTGAATTTTAAATTATCTGCAGTTGAAAAGCGTATTGTTATTGGTACAATTTTTTGTATATCTTTTATCACTGCAAATATTATTACAATAAAACTTATTAATCTTGAATTTATACATCTTATGATTCCAGCAGGTATTCTTATCTATCCATTGGTGTTTGTCTTAACTAGTGTGATGACAGAAGCCTATGGTGAGAGGGTTGCACAGAGAACTCTTATTATGGGTATCTTTGCAAATCTTTTCTTTCTTCTTATGGTGATGCTTGTTGCATATCTTCCACCACCATCAGGGTATATAGGAGATGAACACCTACGTTTTGTATTTGGTGCAGCACCCCGGTTTTTTGTTGCAGGTATTGCAGGTTACTTTTCAGGTAATCTTGTAAATGCTCGTCTTACATCGATTCTTGTAGCACGTAGTGGTGGTTCTGATTCATCACTTAAGAATTTATTTGCAATATCAATTGGTATTCTTGTTGATATTATTGTATTTATTGGAGTGTCATATATTGGAATAATACCTATTGCCACTATTGCATATATGGTGTTTAATTACTGGATTATTAATGTTGTATGGGTTATTATTGCAAAGCCTCTTGTTAGTTGGACACTCAAGTGGGCAAAATCCTAGAATTTATCTATAAATTGTATTTTAAATAGTTAAAATCATTTTGTAGTTAGTTTTAGGACTAATTATTCTTTTTTTTATTATTTTTTTTTAGTTTCTAAAATAAAAACTTATTTTATCTTATTTTACTAAATATAATAATTATATTAATTTAAAAATTGAAATAAATTTTTTTATTAATTTTTAATTTAACTTAATTTTAATAAAATAAATAAAGTAGTGGAGGTGTATTATTTTTGGAATTAAAACTTGACTATACTGAAAAAAGAATTCTTACGGGAGTAATCTTTTCAATAGCATTAATTATGGCAAATATTATCACAATCAAAGTTATTGATCTACAGTTATTTGATCTTAGAATCCATGCAGGATTAATAATCTATCCAATTGTTCATATAATTTCAAGTATAATGGCAGATGTATACTCTAAAAAAGATGCTCAGAGAAACATTATCTTTGGTCTTGGAAGTTACATTCTATTTCTTATAATGATTATATTAGTTGTATTTCTTCCATCACCTGCAATTGGTAATGTAGATATAACAGGAGCATTTAATACCATGCCAAGACCTTTACTGGCTGCTAGTGTTGCATTTATACTAGGAAATTTTATAACAGTTGCCATGACATTACATGTGAAAAGACGATATATTAAATCAAAATCAATACTTAAAAATATAGTAGCAATAGATGTGGGATTAATAGTAGATACAATTATTTTCATATTAATTGCATATATTGGAGTATTACTACCAGATAGAATACTTTCAATAGTTATTGTAAATTCAGTATTCTATATTATATGGACGGCAATTCTTACACCTGTTATTGGATGGTTTAAAAAGTGGATAAAATCCTAAAAATTTAGAAGAAAAACTATTAATTTTAAGTATTATTCAAAAAATTAAATTTAAATTAAAGAAATTTTATATAAAAAAAGGAGGATTATAAACATGGTCTTAGATAAACTAAAAGATAATGTTGAAGTTTCATATATTGAAAAACGTTTAATTATCACAATATTATTTTGTATATCATTAACAATTGCAAATATACTTACAATAAAACTTGTTGATATTAACATTGCAAATCTTGTAGCACCAGCAAGTGTTATTATATATCCATTAACTTATGTACTAATAAGTATTATCACAACAGTTTATGGTGAAAAAACAGCACAAAAGACATTAATACTGGGTATTATCACTGTTGTATTGTTTGTATTTATGACAACATTACTTCTATATGTTCCATCTCCTGGATTTTACAAAGGAGATGTAAGTCTTAATTATGTATTTCAAAAGATTGATTCTATTGTTGTAGGATCACTTATTGCATATATTATAGGAAATCTTATAACAATAAAGCTTACAGGAAATATTTCACGAAGTAATAATAAATTTAAATATAAAAACTTCTTTGCAATAGCAATAGGTTTACTTATTGATGATTTATTATATCTTGCTATTTCAAGTATTGGTCTTATGCCATTTTCATTAGGACTTCTTATAAATTATTGGTTATTTAACATAGTATGGCTTATTATTGCAGAACCTTTCACACTCAGGGCAATAAAATGGGCTAAAAGCTAATTAAGAATATGGAAGATTAATCTTCTAAATTAAAACTCTTTTTTTCTTATTTTTTTTTAAATGAAAACTTATTTTATCTAATTATTTTAAATATAATAAATAATAAGATTAAAAAGTTGAAAAATTCATATTTAATATATAAGTTAAAACATAAGTTAAATTATAAAATATGGGATTTAAATTATATTTTAAATAATTAATACTATAAATTTAACAATAATCTTAATTTAATAATTTAAAGTAATTTTTTGGAGGATTTTATAATCTTAAATATGGAAATAACTGATGATGATAAAAAAGTAGTAATAATTGTAATATTTTGTATGTCACTTTGCATATCAAATATTTTAACAGTAAAATTTATAGATCTAGGATATTATAACCTGTTTATTCCAGCAGGAATACTGATGTATCCACTTGTATATCTGCTAAGTAATATAATAACACAGGTATATGGGGAGCATGCAGCAAAAAGAGTTATTATCATGGGATTGTTTGCAAATATAATCTTTGTATTATTAACACTAACTATGCTATTTCTACCAACAGCAGGAAGTAATATTCATGATCCACAACTAGCATTTATCTTTGGAAAAACACCAAGACTCTTCATTGCAGGACGTATAGCATACCTGGCAGGAAGCTTTGCAAATGCATCACTTACAACAGTAATGCATACTAAATTTAGTAAAATAAGACCAAGATATAGAAGTATATTTACAATATCAATAGGACTATTTATTGATATATTAATATTTATAAGCCTTGGATATATTGGGGAAGTTAGTCTTGTTGCAATAATAAGTATGATTATTACTTACTGGATATTTAATGTTATAGTAATATGTATCATAAATCCACTTATTAAGCCAACAATAAGATGGATAAACTAAGATTATTATGGAGTTGATTGAGGGAATGATACTATCAAGTTATTTTAAAATGTCACATATAGCAAAGTATATTTTTCTTTCTGTAATTTTTACTGTTGCATTTATAACAGCAAATGTATTGGTTGTAAAGATTATTGATCTTCATTTGTTTAATATTACAATTCCTGCAGGAATTCTTATTTATCCTCTTGTATTTATTATTACAAATGTTATTACAGAAATATATGGTGAGAGAGTTGCACAAAGAACATTGCTTATTGGTATGGCTGCAAATATTATATTTGTATTTTTTACAACACTTGTAATATTTCTTCCAGGTAATATTGATGTTATAGCTGATGAAAGTCTTGCTTATATATTTGGTCATACACCAAGACTTTTTATTGCAGGATGTGTTGGATATTTCATTGGAAATCTTATAAATGCACACCTAACTGCTATTTTATCACAAAAAGATAATATTAATTCATCATTTAGGTCATTAATTCCTATTGCTGTGGGTATATTTGTTGATATTATATGTTTTATAGCAACAGCATATATTGGAGAAATTGAAATTTTAACAATAATTAATATGATTGTAATTTACTGGATATTTAATATGTTGTGGATTTTCATTGCAAAGCCATTTATTAAGCCAATACTAAGATGGGCAAAGTATGATGATTTTAGTGGTGAAATAATATAAAAATTTTTTCCACCTATTTCCTCTTTTTTTTAATTATAATTACTTTTAAATACTAATTGTTTCTATATTTATTATTTAGAAATTTTTTTAAATACAAAAGAAAGTTTTTGATTAATATGCGAGATAATTTTAATAATTTCACAAATCAATTCAACCAGTATAACCAGAATTCAATGAAAATGTTTAAGTATATCTATATTATATCATTTATCTTCCAATGGTCAATACTATCAATGGTATTAAATCTATTTACCCTTGGAATATTTAGACGTTTATTGTTTGTTGTCTTTATTTTAGATGCACTATCTATGATAATTAAAGAAGATAAATCAATGAAATGTCCATCATTTATACTATCAAAAATCTGGTATATAATAGATAAAATAGATATGAAAAAGACAGCCACAACAATATCATACTACATAAACAGATTTACAACAGCATTTAAAACAACATATACAAAAGTAAAATACAGTCTAAGTAATATAAAAGAAAATATTTTAAATATTAAAAATCGTGAATCAAAATTTAAAAAAGAACGAAACATAAACAAATTCTCATCTCAGGTAGGAAGTAAAGTAACAGTAGAATACATAAAACCAGGAGAAAAACTTCAAAGAAAAACATTTAAATTTAAAGATCGAGCATTATCATTTATACACCTACTTGAAAGTGAAGGATATAAAGACTATTCATCATACAACCTCGATATAAACATGACACCAGCATACATGGTAGTAAATAAAAACCGTGACATAATCGATGTAGAACAAAACAAAGTAAAATTATCACATGAAAGTCGTGATTATAAATTTGTAGTTGACGGTTGGATGAAATAAGACAAATAAACACCCTAACCTCCATTTTACATCTTTTTTTAATAAATAAATTATATTTTTTTAAATAAAATACCTCTGAAAATAGCTAATTTTAATAAATATTCAATCATGCATCTACATTATGGTAATAATTTTACAAACTCTCTATCTATACTGGGATATTTTAAACATTGTTTAGCTAAACCTATTTTAAAAATATAAATATAATGCTATATATAATAATAAATAAGAAACATGTTCAGGAGTATGACTGGACTTAAAAAAAATATAACAAAGGGTGCAAAAACATGGTAATGAGAAAAGACTTCTTAAGAAAAATGATGTTAAAATACTTATAAATACATCATATTAAAACATTTTTTTAAATAAATACTATCATCCCCCTCCAAAAACTATCACTTTTTTATGAAAACTTTTACAGAAAAACTAATTCTATATAATAACTAAATTTAATCAAACCATTTTCTCTAAAAAAAGCAAATACTATACTATTTATACTAAATTATTAAATATATTAAACATAATTACCAAAAAAAAACAAGAATATAAGGGTGATTAAGTTGACACAACAAAAAAAAGATAGCATTACTACTACTTTCAATATTTATAACACTACTATTTACATCATGCATATCAGCATCAGAAAGAATAGAAAATGTTGAATTAAAACCAAAAGAAATAGTATTTATGTATTCAGATGAAAATACAACAACATACAAGGGAGATTTAGGACTACTTGGTGCAAGTGTTAGAAATGAAATAGATAATAAAACATATAATTTAGATCCTTCAGATGTACGGGGAATTGCAAAATTAACAAAGAAATCTTTTAAATTAAATGATTCACTTTTCATAACAGCAGATAATTCAGGTTATGATTATAAAAGAAATTACTGTGATTATAATGCATTTATGATAAAATTTAGAAATGGATCAAATTTAAGAAGACTTAGTATTGGTGATGATGAACTAACAGCTGATGATAAATTATACTTTGATGACTATGAAATGCAAAAAGCAGAATACTATGAAAAACAACACGACCTTGATGAAAGATCAGCAGCAGTAGATGAATCATATAAAATTAAAAATTCTAAAAAATCAAGTTCTGGATACTTTGTGGGTACACGTGGTTCTGGATATTATCATTCATTTTAGGTGAGAATTTATAAATTCTCTTTTACTACTTTTTTTTAATTATTTTTATTTTTTTATTTTTTATAAAGTAAAATAGAAACCTTTATATACTAAGAGAACAATAGTATTATATAGAAGTATAATGCCGTCGTGGCTCAGTAGGTAGAGCGTTCGGCTGTTAACCGATTGGTCACAGGTTCAAGTCCTGTCGACGGCGCTACTATAATACTTTTTTTATAAAAATCTTTTTCTAAATTTCTTATTTAATGATTTCTTACTTTCTTTAGGCTTTTTAGGCATAGCTTTCTCTTTTTCAAGTTCTGAATCTTTAATCTTATTTACAAGTTCATTAACCTTATTCATAAACAAATCAACTCATTTTATATAAATTTAAAAAATTAATCTTAATCTTTTACATATAGGAAGGAGATGGGGGGGAAAACTTAAATAGAATTTTCTAGTCAAGTTTTAATCTTTTAATATAAGTATATGTCTGATCAAATAAGCTAAGACCATACTGGATCTCTGTATTTATACGGATTTTGTATGAAACAATATCAGCATCATAAAATCCAGCAAATCTTTCAACAACATCACACTTATGTGATAAATCAATAATTCTATCATATGGAACTTCAACAATAAGATCCACATACTCCTCTTGTGGTACTATCTTTGCAAATTCAATATCACGATTAGAATATGCAACAGCATCATCACGTACTACTTTTTTAATATTACTTGTCTTTGCATCAATTCTTTCAATAACACGCCTAAAAGTTTCAGCAAGAGGATATTGACTATCATCCATAATCTCTGTAACTTTCATATCTTTATATGTCATAGTAAAAAAAACTCCCTTTATTCAAATTTTAAAATAAAACAAAAGCAATATAAAATACTCTTTAATTAATAGAAAATCTATAATTTTTATTATAAATAATTTTATCCTAAAAAAAAGAAAGAGTGGAAGTTATGTGTGGTGGTTATACTATAGTAAGTACACTTGTCATAGATGCACTGTTATATAACTTATTTGCACCTGCAACAATTGTAAGATTATAGTTACTATTTCTGTATTCATCAAAGTTAAATGCTATTTCTGCCATTCCATCTATTATATTGCATGTTGTCATTGTCCTTCCATTAAGTTTCACAGCAATAGCTGTTGTTCCTATGACATTATTGTTATTGTCATCTACTATTTTAATATTTAATTTTAAATCTTCAGAACGCACTAGTTTATTATTTTCTAGTTGTATTTTTAGTGTTGTTTTCATTACTGTAAGTGTTGCATTTGCACCATTATTTACAACTACATCATCTACTTTAACTTCTGTGTCATATTTTATGATTGTTAGTGTTGATGTTGCATTAGCTTTTGCATTAATTTCATTTCCACCATAGATGGCTTTGATTATATAATCTTTTAGTGAGTATTTGCTTGTATCAAGTAGTAGTTGTGCTACTCCATTTTTAATGCGTGCAATTCCCACTGTTTTTTCATTGATTTTTATATGCAACTTTTCCATCTTCTATGATGTTTTCATTTTCATCCATTACCATTGAGATAATTGTTGATGTTGTACCATCATTTATTACATCTGACATGTATCTTTGTATTTAGTTATTCTACATTTACTATTTTTTTGGTGGATGTTTTGTTAAGATTGAGTGTTAGATCCACATATACAGCTTCAACTAGTAAATTAAATAACAAAAATAAAGACTTAAAATACACTAAAAGTCATGAAATACAATAAATCAAATATCTTTTAAATTAAATTAAAATAAAACAGTATCAAAACACAAAAATGGGTAAATAAATAACCAATAAACCCCAAATAAGTCATTAAAAATCATTATAAATTAAAAATAAAAAAATTAGTTAATTCGAAAAAAAGATTATAAAATTTCATAAAAATTAAAAATAAATAATTAAAATTAAAGAAAGGAGGTTAAAAAGGAAAGAATAAGTAGGAAAAATATACTTATTCTTGTATTAATAATACATCAGTCATAGATGCGCTGTTATATAATTTATTTGCTCCAGTTACAATACTTAAGTCATAAACTCCAGCATTATTTCCTGAAATATCAATAACAACTACAGCTACTCCATTTTCTGCTACTGCTGAATTACTTACTGTTTTACCATTAAGTTTTACTGCAATATTTGTATTTCCTACAACATTATTATCATTATCATCTGTGATTTTAATATTTAATGTCATATTAGTATTTTCTGTTTTATTATATACTGTGGATTCTACATCTATTTTTGGTGTTGCTTTATTAACTGTAAGTGTTGCATTTGCACTTTGTGTATTATATTTTTTATCGCATGCTACAGCTGTAATTGTGTAGTCTTTTGCTCTCATATCAGCAGGTACCATGTAGTTAAGTTGTGCTACTCCACCAACTACATCTGCATATAATGTGTTACCTTCTGCATCTTTTAATGTTTTACCATTAAGTTTAAATGATACACGTCCAGCATTTACAGCATAGCCATTTTCATCATTTACATATGCTTTAAGTGTTACGTTTGCACCATTGCTTGCTACTACATCAACAACTGTTACTTCAACATCATATTTAACAATTGTAAGTGTTGCATTAGCTTCTGCTTTTGCATTAAGATCATTTCCACCAAATACTGTGGTGATTGTGTAATCTTTTAGTGAGTAGTTGCTTGTATCAAATGTAAATTGTGCAATACCATTTATGATATGTACAGTTCCTACTGTTTTACCATTTATTTTGTATGTTATTTTACCATCTTCTATGATGTTTCCAAGTTCATCTACAACCATTGAAATAATTGTTGATGTAGATCCATCATTTACTACATCTGATGTAATAATTTTTGGTGTAAGTTTTTCAACTGCAACTTCTGTATTTTCTAATGCAATGTTACGTGCTAGTGTTTCATCTTCATATAATACTGAAATATCAAGTGTGTTAATATCATCACTTGTAAGTTCATATACAATTGATGCTTTACCATCAATGACATCTACTGAGCCAATAACTTTACCATTTACCATAAATGTTGCACGTCCACTATCTGTTGGTATCATTGAAGGATTCCACCAGCTATCATCAGGATTTTGGAAGTTTGCATTTATTGTAATTTTACCTAATGCTTTTACAGATTCAGGTACATCAAATGTAATTGTTACATTTTTACCATCTGCTGCTCTGTTAAATTCAATAGTATTTGTCATACCTTCACTTACAACTACTGCATCATTACCTTTTAAGGTTTTTGATACTATAAAGTTGTATCTAATTGAGTTATCAGCTGAATTAATAACATCAATTGCTGCTCCTTCATAGCTTTGTGCTTTAATTGTTGAGTTGTATACTGTGTTATTATTTGAATTTTCAATAACAATTGCTGAATTTGCTGCACTTGTTGTGATTGTTGAATCAGAAATTATGTTATTGCATGAATTTTCAATAACTACAGGTGCACCATTTACTTTTGATATAATTGTTGAATCAACTATCATGTTATTGTTTGAATTATCATTAAATACAATAACTTTTTCAGTTGTTGGTGTTTGTTCATTTATAATATTTAAGTTGAAAGTGTTATATGATGAATTTGTAAGTTCAATAACTCTTAGATCTTCTGCTTTTAGAGATAATCTGTTTTTCATTTCAATTGTGTTATTATTTGAATTTATGAGTTTAAGTACTGTGAATTTATCATAGCCTGCTGCTTCTACATTATCTACAACAATATTGTTAAGTTTTGATGTTAGAGTTATTGCTGTTGCATTAGCTAAGTTTGTTGTTTGCATATTTATGGATTTAATATCAATATTGTTATTATCACCATTTACTATGATTGCATCTGTAATATCTGTTGTAATATCAAGTGTTACTACTTCAAGATTTGTTTTATTTGCATTTATGATGATTTGTGTATCTTTAGCTTCAATTCCAGTGATTGTTGTTGCATCTGCTGAAACAATAACTTTTGAGTTTTCAAGTATTGTTTTTTCAAATACTAATGTTACAGGTTTTGTTATATTCATTACTTTATCATTTAAATTACCAGTTACAAGTATTACTGCAGTATCTGGTACAACATCTTTAAGTGTTCCATCATCATTGAAGAATTTATTAAATGTTTCTTCATTAAGGTAGTAGTATGTGATAATTTCACTAGGTTTGTTGTATTGTATTTTATTTGAACTATTTGCAAGATCTACTGACATATCACCAATAAATGTATTTGCATATAATGTATTTGATTCTACAACATTTTCAGTTGAGAATTTATCCATTGCTACTGTATTTTCTGCTGTTGTTGAGATGATGTTATCTTTAATTATTGTTTGTCCTGTCATGTTAAGAACAATTGCTGCTTTATCTTTTGCTGATGCAACAATACTTATATTGTTATATTTAATATCTGTTACATTTGCCATGTAAAGTTCTGCAGCTGCTGCATTTACACCATTAAGTTTTATTGTATTGTTTAATAATGAAAGATTTACTGTTCCAAATATACTAAATGCTGTAATATCTTTACCTTCAAAGTTGATATTGTTTCCTACAGCTTTCATATCATTACATGATGATATTGTTATACCATATGCATTGTTTTTAGATGATGCTGTAACTGTGTTGTTTTCAATTGTACCTTGTGAGTTTGCAACTTGTATACCTGATGCAGTAAGTGCATCTGAAACTACAACGTTGTCATGTACATCTACTGTTTGATTAATTGTATTTATACCATATGCATAGTTATGACCATTTGTTATGATGTTGTTATTTGCAATGTGGTTTGCAACATTTTCAAATTTATCACTTACCATGTTTATTGAATAGATTGTATCATATTCACCAGTAAATGTGTTATAGTTTGTTATGATGTTGTTGTTTGTAATTGTCATACCTGTAGTTTGATATAATGACATGGAGTTAACTGTTGCATATCCAACAGCCCAGTTTACATATCCTGCAGGACCTGTTGTTGTTATATTGTTAAATTTGATGTATGATTGATTGTCAAATGTTGAATTAATTATAAGTATTGCTGATACATCATCTTCTGAGTTAACATTAATATTTGTGTAGTTAAGTCTAAATAGTGATGCATTATATACTTCTATTGCATTAGTATTTGCTGTGATGTTTGTTGAGTCAATTCTGTTATCTGTACTATTAAGTATAAATGCTGGTTTTTCATTTGTATTTGAAATGTTGAGGAATTTTGCTTCAAGTTTTGCACCTGTTACTGTTTTTATTGTGATATTTTCAATAACATTTGCTGTTTGTGTAATCATCATTTCACGATCTACAATGATTGTTTTGTTTGTAAGTTGTGAAAGTACTAATTTTTCAATATCTGCATATTCTGCTTTAAGATTTCCATTAGCATCAAAGTATGTGTTGTAGTTATCATTATCTATGATTATTGTTTTGAGTTCTGGAAGGTTTCCTTCTACCATGTTTGTTTCATCTGTGTAGTTTACTGCTTTGTCTCCTTTAAGTGTTGGTGTTTTCATGTAGTTTCTAGTTATAATATTGTTTGATCCTTTTATGTCTATTGCATATGTATCAAGTGTTGTCATAACATTGTTGTCTACTACTGTGTTGTTTACACCATCAACTAGGATTTTACGGTTTACATTGTTGTTGCGTATTATTGAGTTGTTTGTATGTGCTTCTATTGCAATTGATCCATTTCCAATCATGTCTTCTACTGTGTTGTTTTCAATAAGGTAGTTGTAGTTTCCATATACTTTTATTGCAAGTCTTGGTGTTGCATTTGTAAGAAGTGATTGATATATACTTGATGGTATTGGTGAAATAAATGTGTTATTTGCAATTGTATAGTTTACTTCTCCTTTAACTGAACGTGGTTGTGGTACTCCTATACCTGTTGAGTGGTCAAATACGTTACCTGTTATATTTACATGTCCTAAATCAGCATAAATATCCATTTGGTCATTGTTTATAAATGAACAGTTTTTAATGTTGGTTTGTATATCATAAATATCTCCAATATTGTAGAAGTCTGCTCCACCTGTATTTATTGATATTCCACATCCTGATTTAAATGTACTTCCTGCATCGTATCCTATGTTGTCTTTAAATGTACAGTTTGTGATATTTAATATTTTATCATTTGTTACTGTTCCCCAACGTGCATAGTTACCCTGGAATGTACAGTTTTTAACTACTGCTGTACCATTGTTGTATAGTCCTGCTCCAAAGTTTCCTGTTGATGAGGATTTTCTGTTTCCTTCAAAGTATGAGTTTTCAATTGTTACTGTTGCATCTTTATTGTTACGAACACCTGCTCCTACTCCAGCATGGTTGAATATGAAGTTCATATTGTTAACTTTAAGGTTTCCATAGTTATCTATTGTTGCTGTAGGATATGCTGCAATTGAGTTTCCTCCAGGTGACCAACAGTTTTTAATTGTGAAGTTTTCCACTGTAATAAGTCCATTTCCACCTGTAATGTTCATAAACCAGTTACCTTTACCATTAAGGTATGAATTCCATATAGCACTTCCACCCCATACAGATCCTCCTTCACGGTATGTGTAGTTTACTTCACCATCTATTGCTGCATCGCCTAGTCCTATGAAGTTTATTGTAAGATTTCCTGGTACTGTAAGGTTTGTATTTCCTACACCTTTAAATGTACCTGTAAGGTAGATGTTTGTTGGTATTTTTGTTGCATTTACTGCTTCTATTGCTTTTGCTATTGTTTTAAATGGATTTGCTTGTGTTCCATCATTGGTGTCAAGTCCATTTTCTGCATCTACATAGATATTATTTACTGTTGCATCTGATTTTAAGTTTTTATTTGCAGCAGCTTTCATGGTTTTAAGTGTAATTTTTTCAGTTATTGTTGCATTGCTTGTGTGGTAGTTGCTGTTTTCACCATATATTACTGTGATTGTCATGTTTTTATTATTCCATGATTTGGTGAGTTTAAAGTTGTATACAACTATTCCATCTTTTGTTTGTTGTGTTGTTACTGTTTTTCCATTGATTTTTATTGCAACTTTTCCTTTATTTACTGTGTTATCATTTTCATCAAGTGTTTTTGTTGTAATTTTAAGGTTGTTGTCATCTGTTATTTCTGTGTCAATTGTTGTTTTTGTATCTTGTTTTAATAATTCAAGATTTGCATCAGCACGTACTGGCATAAACTGTGCGTTTCCACCATATACAGCTGTTAATGTGTAGTTTTTAGCTGAGAAGTTATCTGGTATTGTGTAGTTTAGTGTTGCTTTTGCAAATTCAATATTTGCATTTCCTATTGTTTTATTATTTAGTTTAAATACAACACGTCCTCTTGGAATGTCAAGGTTGTCTGATGTTCTAAATGTTGCAGATATTACTACATTGCTTCCTGCTTTTGCTGTAATGTTGTTAAATTCAACTTGGGTGTAGTCCCATACAATTTGTGTAAGTTCAACATTATTTACAAATACTACTATATCATCATGATTTGCAGGTAGTTTTGATGTGTCAAGTGTGAGTTTATATCCATTATCTGCTGATAGTTTCATATCACCACTAATAAGTGTTGGATCTGTTGTTGTTATGTTAAAGTCGTAGTTATGTCCTACTGATGTTACATCTTTGTATGCATATTTTGAATCTTCAACAAGTTTTAATTCTACTTGTGATTGTTTCTGATTTACTGTTTTTGTAGGTACTTTATTGTTAACTAGTACTTTAATTCCACTTTTATTTGAATTATCTGCATAGTAGTTTACATCTACATCTCCTTTATCTGCACTAGCTCCAAGGTAGATGTTTTGTGCTTCTACAAGTACACGGTTTGAATCAAATACACAGTTTCTTACAACTTGTGGATTTTCTTCTTTAAGGTAGTATATGTAGATTGCTCCACCAACATTTGCTTCATTACCCATGAAGTTTGTATTTGTGCATGTGAAGTTTGAATTTCCACGTACATGTACTGCTCCACCAAGTGATGATTGTGTACTTTCTTTGTTTTCTGAATATGCATGGTTGTTTATGAATTCACAGTTGTTAATGTCTAGTTTGTAAATATCACTTGATCCACCATAGTATATTGCTGCACCAAATGCATAGTAGTTATATCTATTAGATGCTGTGTATACTACGTTGTTTTCAAAGATTGTGTTGTTAAATGATGTTGTACTATCTGCATAGATTGCTCCACCATAGGTGTCATCTGAAGATCCACCTACAACATTGTTATTTATGAATTTTGTATTGTTTACTTCAAGATTTGAACGAGCATTGTAGATTGCTCCACCTTTTGTTTGATGATATCCATTCATAAATGTAATTTTGTTTAGTTGAATTGTCTGCTGATTATCACTTAAATAGAAGAATCTTGTCTTGTTTTGTCCATTAAATATTGTTTTGTCAAGATCTTCTCCATTGATTGTTACTGTTTTATTATAGCTTCCTGATTTTGTTTCGAGAACATCTTCAAATGTATATTCTCCATTTTTAAGGTTGATTGTGTATTGTGCTTCATTTTCATCATCTGCTGATTGGATTTCATCCCATGCAGATTTTAGTGATTGGTAGTCTGTTGCTGTTTTTGTTACTTGTTTTTTAACATTTTTTTGTGTTTTTATTTCCTTGTTTTGAGTGTTACTCTTAGTGTTTTTACTTACATCCTCTACTGATACAATGTTAGATGATTGGCTTGCAGTTGTAATTGTATCTGTTGGGATACTATCTGCTGCATGTGATGATGTTGTGCTTTGGGTTGCATTGTTATCATCTGCAGCTGCAGCTGCTCCTATCATCATTGTTATCATGAGAAGTGTCACAACTAAGAATAACTTAGACTTCTTATTCATTGTTGTATTTTTCTCCGAGAAATTTGTTTTAAATTTTAAAAAATTATCTTAAAATTAATACTTTCTTTCACCTACATGTAATGGGATATTCTACATCATGGGAATGTATTTAATATTTACTTAAAAAAAGGGGGTTTTTTTAAGTTTGCAAATTTTAAATAACTGTGATGTAAAAATGTAGGGGTAAATATTAATAATTAAATAATATTTTAAAGAAACTAAACATAAAATGATTAGTTATGTAATACATATGTAAGTTAGAATATAAAAATATACTTACAAATTTAGTTTAATAATTCATGATAAAAAGAATAGTTCCCACTTTTTCAAACAAACTAGATTTTTAACTTAAAAAGTAATTGAGAAGTTCACACTAAATTATAACCCCTAAAAATACACATAAATGCACCACTGCATCTATATAAGCTAGTATAAATACCATATATTTAGTAGGTAAATCTAGATGAATAGTTTATTTTATTATAAATATATACATAAATAATTTTTAATAAAAATAATACCAAAGCAAAAAACAATATAGGTGATTTGTGATGAGTGTAATAGAAAAAGATAATGAAAACATAAAAGAAATAGAAGAATTATACCTATTTGATGCAGTGCTATTTGAAAATACAGTACTAATAACAGGTGATGTTGAATACTCCATATGCTATGTTGCATTTGATGATGTATATGACATCTGCATACAAGACATCCACCATACAAAGATAATAGAATATAGACAAACTAAAAAACTCACAGATGATGAAATGAAATTCTTCAATCTTCTCCAAAGTGAGGTAATTGTTGATGAACATGACAATATAACAGAATGTGTAAGTCATAGTGTAGAATACGTATTCTAAAAAAAGAAAAAGTAAAAAGGGGAGATTAGGGTAGTGGAAATTTTATTTATATGCTCTTACATCAATATAATTTTCACTATTATCACTATTTAATGATAGAATTCCTGAAATAATAAGCCATATACCAAGTATTACAGCTATAACATTTGGTGTTCTGATAAATATTGCAGATATTAAAAATAATATACCAAATATTATACCACTTATTCCAAGCATACTAAATGGTGCATAATATCTTGTTGTTACAAGGTTAAATGCTCCAATAAAGAGTAATACTATACCAATAAGATATAAAAGTAAGCTAAATATTGCAGTTACAAAACCAAGATCAAATATTAATAGCCAACTGAAATATAATCCTATTAAGGATACTATAAATGATATAACACCCACTACTGGTGATTCAATAATCTGTGTAATTGCAAATATTAAAAATATTGCAGCAACAAGAAGTACAATAAGGCCAAGAATTGTTCCAATAGCCTGTACTGTAAGACTAGGACAGATAAGAATTATTATTCCAATAATTATCATAGCAATACTACTAATCATAGATTTATGATCTTCAATATATGCTAAATCCATATTTTTTTTACCTCCATATGATTTTAAATTTTATTTTTGAGTATACTATACTTTTTTTTAGTTAACTAATTTTATTTAAAATATTTAAGTATATAAACCTAAGCCTAATATTTAGATAAAAAAATAATATAAAAAAAAGAGTATAATAAAGGGGGGAAGTAATTTCCCTAAATTAAAATGATCTATAATAGCTTACACCATGTGTTCCAATTGCCATACCAGATCTGTGACGATCAGAACTACGTCTTGATTGATCTTCTATATCTTCAAGTGCATACTGTTGTTGTTTATCATCATGCTCTTGTCTTTGCTGTTCATAATCATCAAAGTATGATTTTTCCTCAGCTGTAAGATCATCATCATATACTTCAAGACGTCTTAGCTTATTGTGATCTGCATCATAAATAGCAGTTGTGAAGTATTCAAATCCTAGTTCATCATTTGTATTTTTATGTCCATCTACATAGATAGGTCCTTTAAATTTAAATGAACGATGAGTATACTTTGCAAGTGCACGTACATTTGAATCAACAACACTATATGTATGATTTGAATTTGAATCCTTAATTATAAGTCTTTTAAGTCCCATATCACCCTTATATACTGATGTGTTTTCATCAGAATACTGGAATGTTAACTCACCAGGTGTAACTTCCCATTGTGTAATTTCCTCAAGTGCACATACAGATGATAGTGTACTAAGTAGCATTACAGACATTATAGATATTACTATAAGTTTCTTATACATATGAGATTCATCCTCCTATTTAGTTTTATTTAAAGCCTTTAATTTGCTTATTATATATAGATAAGTTTATTTAAGTATAATAAGTTAATTAAAATGCAAATAAAAAAGTAAGTTTCTTTTTCTACATTTTTCTAAAAAAAAGAAAAGTTGTAGGAAAAAAAATGGAAGATTAAGAATTTTTCAACTATATTTTTATATTTTGTGTAATCTAGCTTAGTAGATGTATTTCATCATCATTTTTTTAAGAAATGTTTTTTTAATATCCATTTAAATCAATCCCCTTAATTTTATTATAATCCATCTAAAAATAAAATTTTTACTTATTGTGTTTTTGTTCTCTACATATAGTATGTAGTTAGTTTTATTTATAGTTTTAATAGGTGTTTGTATATACAATGTTTAATAATATGTGTAAAATATTAAAAATATACATAAAATAATAACTAAGTTAATATTATACTATACAAACACATAAAATATCACTAAAATCATAGAATAATTAATAAAAAAAATAATAAAAAAATAGAAAAAATACAAAAAAACCATATAAAACTTACAAATAATAGTAAAAATAATTAAAAAAAGGCTCCAGAGTCCTTCTTTTTGTTCTTATTTATAATAAAACTTATCTAAAAATAAAAATAAATATAATAACAAAGACAATAACATAAATATGACAATATAATGGGTGATTTATAATGAAATATGAACAAATTCCAAATACTAACATAAAACTAAGCCAACTAACATTTGGAGGAGAATGGGTAGGTGAGCTAACCCAAGAGCAAACCAACGACCTAATGAAACACTGCCATGAGTGTGGTATTAACATGCTTGATTGTTGGATGTCAGATCCCAAGATACGAGACAAGCTAGGAATAGCAATGGAAGGAATGCGTGATGACTTCTACATCCAAGGACACATCGGTGCAACATGGCAAAATGGACAATATAAAAGAACACGTGAAATTACCCACGTTAAAGAAGCATTCAAAGATCTACTAATGCGTCTGAAAACTGACTACATAGACTTTGGAATGATCCACTACGTAGATGAGGTAAGTGAATATGATGAAATAATGCAGGGAGGAGAATACCTCGACTATGTATACAAGCTAAAAAGTGAAGGAACAATACATCATATAGGACTAAGTACACATAACCCACGTGTTGCAATAAAAGCAGCAGAAAATCCTGACATAGAATTAATACTCTTCAGCCTTAATCCTGCATATGATATAATGCCACCAACAGAAAATATAGAAGACTACATAGATACAAAAAAATATGAAAACCTCGCAGGACTAAACCCTGAACGTGAAATGCTATATGAAAAATGCCTCGAAACACAAACACCAATAGTTGTAATGAAAGCATTCTCAGGAGGAAGACTACTTGATACAAAAGATTCACCATTTGATGTAGCATTCACACCACTAGAATGTATAGCATATGCACTTGATGTTAAACCAGCGGTATCTGTATGTGTAGGATACAAATCAACAGATGAAGTAGATGATACACTACGATACTTCACAGTAGATCCATCAGAACTTGATTACATCTCAAAGATGCAGAAAATGGATGCACACTCATTTGAAGGAACATGCACCTACTGTGGCCACTGCCTTCCATGTCCACAAAACATAGACATTGCAATGGTAAGTAAACTATATGACCTTGCAACAATAGATGATGACATCCCCGAATCAATACGAGAACATTATGATAACCTAACTGTACATGCATCAGATTGTATAAAATGTATGCAATGCCACAAACAATGCCCATTTAATGTAGATATAGTAGAAATAATGACAAAAGCTGAAAAACTATTTGGATACTAAAATTATAATTACAAAATACAATATAAATAATAATATAAAAAATATTTAAAGGGTCTAATGTTATTATGAATAAAGAAGTAAACAAAACAATACAATGTAGCCTTGAAGCAGTCGAAAGCTACGACTTTCCAAAAGATGAACCATTTAACCTACAAGTACCAATAGATGGCGTAATGTATGAATTTATGATTCATCTAAAAGAAAACAGTGACAAAATACTAGTACTAGCATCAGGAAAAATACAAGAAAAAACACAACATGACAGAAGCAAGCCCTACTACCAGAGAAGCAAATGGTACTTTGATGAATCAACAATATACTTCAACGACCCAACACTATACATAGACGATGACATAACAACAGGATGGGCAATAGGAACCAAGGACGACTGGTACCTAGAAAAAATTGCCGAAATAATCAAAAAAATAGCAAAAAACCTCTTCAAATACAACATAGATGATGAATATGGAAACCTCCTTTTCTATGGAAGTATGTCAGGAGGATTTATGGCAATCATGCTATCAATACTAGTGGAAAACTCCATATCAATAGCAGAAATGCCACACCTTGAAGTATTCAGGACAAACCAAAGACCACTACTAAATCACATCTTCAAAAACATGTCAATAAAACAAATACACGACCAATACGAAGACCGCCTAAATGTGCTAGAGTTAATTAAGAAAACAAAATACATACCAAAAACATTTCTAATAATAGACTACAATGTAAATGAAGAACTAAACAATGACTACATAACATTCCTCAACCAAATAACACAACTACCACAAATAGAATCCAAATATGAAAATCGCATAACAGTCGAATTTAAATCAACACAAAAAGGACAACACCTACTAAAACCATGGCAACTGCGAGAGTTCATATCAAACATACACAAAATACGTGATAAAAACTACTATGACTCATCAACAATGCAAAGACAAAAACTCGAAATACAAGATGCAAAAGTAGAAAAATATGAAAAAGACCTAAAAGAACAAATCAGTGAAATAACACGAAACAACAAAGAAATAGAACAATACAAAAAACAACTAAACACACACATAAAACAAATACAAGAAAATGACAAACAAATAAAACAATACCAAGAAGAAATAGAACAACAAAAACAGAAAATCGATGAAAACAACCACATACTAAACCAATACAAACACGACCAAGAAGAAGTCATAAACAAACAAAAAACACAACTCACACAAAAAGATGACATAATCAATGAACAAATACAAACAATAACAGATAAGGACATGGAAATACAACACAACAAAGAAGAAATCCACCAAAAACAAGATGCTATAATAAAACTCCAAAAAGAAAACAAGGCAAAAAACATCTACCTCAAAAAATATGAAAAACAAATACGTGATGATAAAACAACACAGCAATACATACACTTCACTGGTAAATTTAAAAAGAAACTACTAAGACCACTACCATACCTATACATACTACTAAAAGCAAAAGACAAACTCAAATCACTCAAAATATACAGACAACTTGTAAAAATAGACAATAACTACTTCGATGTAGGATACTACCTGAACTCAAATAAAGACGTAGAACGCAAGAAATGGTGTAAAATACTAACACCACAAACACACTATATGGTCTTTGGAATACGAGAAAAAAGAAAACCCTCACAAAACATAGATGCAGCACGAAGCATAGATGAAATACTAGATAAAATATAATCACCTCTCCACATCCCCATTTTATTAAAATAACAATTTCTTTTTATGTAAAAATAGCTTTAAATTTATTAAATACAAAAATTAAATAAATAAATATACACACAACTTTTTTTAGAGGAATGATTTATAAAATGAAACAAAAAAATAAAATAATAGCAATACTACTCGTAGCACTACTTGCAACAACAATGCTAGGAGCAGCAACAGCAGCAGTAGATGCAAAAAAAGTAAAAGATACAAAAACAGTAAATAACGTACTAAAACTAGCAGACAACATACACACAAAACCACTATATGATGGACAACTACTAAAAGTAGACAAAAACAAAACACTAACCAAAGTAAAAGAAAACAAAATAGAAAAACTAAACACAGGAGCATACCTCCAAAAAGTAAACTACAAACAAATCAGTGAAATACTCAAAAAATCAAAAACAACACACACACTCAAAGAAGATAAAATACCAAAATACAAAGGAAACATACCAGGAATTTAGAATATAAAAATAAAAAACTTAACCTCCCCTATATAAACACCCATTTAAAATATATAACAACTGTTTTTAAGAAAGAAAATTAAAAAAAAATAGAAAGGATGGGGAATAATTTAAGATACTGCATCTTTAATTTGATATGCATCAGTTGCATTATCATCATAACTTATTTCTGTACCATTAGGATAATATACATGATTTATAACATGTGCATTTTCATTTACACCAACAGTATCATTATAATATGTAAACATGAAATCTGCTCCACGTTTATACTGGAAGTTAGCATAATCACAATCTCTATGTTCACCTGTTACATCAGGAAGAATATGTGAATGTTTACTTAAATAATAATATACCTTAAGAGTATTAGGATCAATTTTTCCAATCTTTTCTGCAAGAGACATACTCATATAATACACAGTACCATTTTCATCAACAACAGCAAAATTAGCATCATCTTTACCAGCAGGAAGATTATCACCATAAAATGACATATTCTCACTAAAAAATATAGAAGGAGGTGTTATTTAAGTAATTTATACTCTCTTCTTACCCGTAGTATATTCAAAAATAAGGGATTTCTTATAATCTTCAAGTTCTGAAATTAAATTCTCTTTATTGGAGATGATATTATCAATAGAATTAATTTTACTATCAAGATATTCTACTATTTTCTTCTGTTCAGATAGTGGTGGTAGAAGAACTGGTAATTTCTTTAATAACTCCTGACTTAATGAAACACGTGTAACAAGATTCATTTCTTTTATAAAATAATTTCTATGAATATTACTTCTAAAATAATACTTAGAAAATTCAGGTAATAATCTATTCATATTATAAGGTCTGAATCTAATAAGAAATCCAGCAAAAGTAGCATTATCTATACTACTAAGACATGTAGATGAAAATGCAACTTCCTCTTTAGTTTCGGATGTTCTGGTAAAAAATACATCACCATACTCCACACTATATGTATCTCTTTCTTTTTGAGAAGACTCAACAAGACCACAAACAGCTGATGGTAATTCATAATTTTTATATACATCAGAATAACTAACAAAAGCAAAACCAGAACCAAAATATTTAGCACCTTTACTAATACCATTAATACAACTACCAAGATATTTTAATGGAACAACATCCCAATGAGAAGGAATAACACCAAGATAACCAAAACCACTATCTTTCATTTCTACATCAGGATTTAGTCCACATGTTACTGTTTGTGTTATTAGTGCTGTTTTATAACTTTCATATTCTTCTATTAGATTTTGTGTATTAGTAATTAGTTTATCAATACTTTCTATTTCATTATCAAGGAAGTCTGCTATTTTTCTTTGTTCATTAAGGGAAGGAGTTGGTATTTGTTGTGATAGTAAATTTTCAAATGATATTCTTAAGCGTATTTCCAGTATTCCATTTGCATATCGTCTTAATTGTTTTTGAAATGATTCTGTTTGA